>JAQGKJ010000076.1 GCA_028290165.1 Bradyrhizobium sp.
CGTGCCCGAGGTGGTTGACCTTAAGCGAGAGGTGCTGGCGGCAACCTCAAAATGCGTCGGGCCTGACGTGGTTATCGCCTCGACCACGTCGACCATTCTGGTCGACGACATCTCGGGCGCGATCCTGCATCCCGAACGCTTCCTCAACGTGCACTGGCTCAACCCTGCCTATCTGATCCCGCTGGTGGAGATATCGCCGGGTGTTGCGACCGATCCCGCCGTGGTCGCGCGGGTCAAGACCCTGCTGGAGGGCATCGGCAAGGTGCCGGTGGTCTGCGCCGCCACGCCCGGCTTTATCGTACCGCGTATCCAGGCGCTCGCCATGAACGAGGCGGCGCGGATGGTGGAGGAAGGCGTCGCCAGTCCTGAGGATATCGACAAGGCGATCCGCTACGGTTTTGGGTTCCGCTACGCGGTGCTGGGCCTTTTGGAATTCATCGATTGGGGCGGCGGTGATATTCTTTATTACGCGAGCCGCTATCTCGAGGGCGCGCTCGGCAGCGACCGCTATCGGGCGCCCGAGGTGATCTCACACAACATGCGCGAGGGCCGCATCGGCCTGCGCACCGGCGCCGGCTTCCTCGATTATTCCGGCCTTGATGTCGATGCCTACCGCGAGCAGCGGCTCGCGGCGCTGGTCGAGATGCTCAGGCATTTTGGCCTTGCAAGACCGCCGGTGCTGGATCGCGACTAGCCGAACACGTCCTGCAGCACGCCGTCGCGGACTACGGCGACGTTGTCCAGTTCGATGGTCGTGCCCATCATCGGCAGATCAAAATGCCCGGCAGTGTAGCGGCCTGCGAATTCGTTGGCGCCGGTGGAAAACAGGAAGTTGCCGGCAACCGCGCGCAATTCGGTGCCATTGGTGTCGCGCTGGTCATACATCGTCAGCGCCTCATAGCGCGCGCCGGGATTCATGCCGAACCCGACATGCGACACCGCATAGGCCTCGCGGTCGCCCCAGGCCGCGAGATAGGCGCGCATCATCGCGGCATCGGCGCCCTCGCCCGCGAGATCGGTGACGTAATCGTCCTTCAGCGTCATCCGGACCGGCGAGGTCAGATAGCGCTTGAAGGTAAGATTGATGTCGCCCGCCGCCATCACCAGCGTGCCGTTGACGGTGCCGCTCTTGGGGAAGCTGACGACGATGCCGCCCGGCCAGTGCGCCAGCGTGCCGGGCTTGTCGGTCCAGCCCCAGACACCGACCGTCGAGGCGCCTATCATGTCGACGTCGAGTGCGGTGCCGGCCTTGGAGGTTACCCGCATCCGTTTGGTCCCGCGCAGCATCTTCGCCGCCGCGCGCACGCGCTTTTCCAGTGCCGTATCCGGCACCATGCGCTCCAGCGCCTCGGGGTGCTCATTGGAAATAACCAGAATGCGCGCGCCGGCTTTAAGTATTTCCGGGGTCTCCACCGCGTGCATGAGCCCTTCGATGGTGCAATCGACGACGAAACCGGCCTGCTGCAACGCGCTGACAACCGGCGCAAGTCGCTGGATTGCTTCGCTGGCGCCAGTCGAGCGGATCGGCACGATCTGGCGGTTGCGCGGCGTCGGCACGATGATGTGAAACGGTTTTGCGCCCATCCGCAACAGCGCCAATTCAGTGAGGTGAATGTTGAGCGCGCGCGACTGCGTCTCCGAAAGGATGGCCGCGGTGTCGCCCGGTTTGACCGCGCAGCGCTCGAAAATCTCGCAGAACGCGTCGATCCATTTCGCTTCGATGCGATCCGCCAGCATGCTCTGTCTCCAATTATAGCAAAAGTCGTCATGCCCGGGCTTGTCCCGGGCATCCACGTCTTGACAGCATAGCAGCAAAAAAGACGTGGATGGCCGGGACAAGCCCGGCCATAACGGAAAAACGAGGTCGGGGCTTTTGCATCAGACTTCCGGAAAACCGCGCAGTAGGTAGGACCGCAACCCCTGCAGCAATCCATTGAGGATCAGTCCCAGGAGCGAAATCGTGATCAGCGGCACGAACATGTCGACCGCCTGGAAAGTTCTTGCCGCCGTCACCAGGACATGGCCCAGACCATCGGTCGAGGTGATCATTTCCGCAAGAAACACCACGATGCATGAGATCACCAGCGCAATGCGGCAGCCGGTGAGGATCGACGGCACCGCCGCCGGCAATACCACCTTGAACAGGATCTGGCGGCGCGGCGTACCCGCCGCCATCGCCGACCAGATCAGCTTCTGCTCGACCATCGAGGCGCCATAATAGGTCGAAAGCAGAATCGGAAACAGCGCATCCGCGACAACCAATGTGATCTTCGATTCATGACCGAACCCGAGCAGCAGCAGCAGGGCCGGATACAGCGCCACCTTGGGCAGCGGCGCCAACACCCGCACAATCGGACGCACCACGGCGTTGATGGCCGGACTCGCGGCCGCGGCAAGGCCGATGGTGACGCCGAGAATGACCGCGATCGAGAACCCCGCAAACAACCGCAATAGCGTGGCGCCGACCTCTTGCTGATACGTGCCGGTTGCAAGTTGCTGCGCCAGACGCATGAACACGAGCCCGGGCGGCGGCAACAGCGTAGCGGGTGCATAGCCGAACGACGCGATCGCCTGCCATAGCGCGACCAATAGCGCGATCGGCACGATGCCGAGCAGAACGTCCGTCGTTAGCGCGCGCGGATTCATGCGAAGCTCAATGGAATTTCGAAGCCCGGTTCGGACCATTTTACCAGGCGAGCGCGCAGGCGTTCGAATGCGGCGTCAAGCCCGATACCCATCGCACCGACGATGATGATCATCGCATAGACAGTGTCGTACTGTCCCATATCCAGCGCATTGAACAAGATGTTTCCGGCGCCGGACTGCCGGGCGATCATCTCGCTGGTGATCATGGTGATCAGCGCGAGTACGATGCCGGTGCGGCATCCCGTGAGGATTTCCGGCAATGCCGCCGGCAGCACGATACGCATCATGCGCTGCGCGGCGGACAGGCCCATCGCGGCGCCCGACCACAGCATCTTTTCCTCGACCGCCTTCGCGCCCTGAAAGCTGTGATAGATCACCGGCAAGCTGACGCCGAGAAAGATCACCAGCATCTTCGCGATGTCGCCGACGCCGAGCCAGAGCATGATGATCGGCATCAAGGCCGCCTTCGGGACGGGATAGGTGACCATCAGCAATGGATTGAAAAACGACGCCACCCCGCGGCTACGGCCCATCGTCAGTCCGAGCGGGATCGACACCAAAACCGCCGCGCCGAAACCGATGGCCATGCGGCGGATCGATGCAAGAATGTTGATCAGGGATTCCTTGTCGCCAAGAATGGACGGGATCGCGCGGATCGCGTCCAATGCCGTGGGAAAGCTGTCGGTGTTCAGGATCAGCGCCGCGACCTGCCAGACACCGAGCAGGCCGAGGCATGCCAGCACCGGCGCCAAACGCGAGACCAGAGTGCGATCCGAAATCATGGCCGCAACCCGTCTTCGCTGGTGTCATCGATCATGCGCTCGATATCGACGACGTATTTCTGGTAATGCGGATCGAGCAGCAGCTCGGACCGACGGCGCGGGCGCGGCAGGTCGATATCGACGACTTGCTTGATCCGGCCGGGCGAACGCGTCATCACCACGACCTTGTCGGACAGAAACACCGCCTCCTCGACCGAATGGGTAACGAACAGCACCGTCTTGCGATCGCGTTCCCAGATGTTGAGCAGATCGTTCTGCAGCCGGGTGCGCGTATGCGCATCCAGCGCGCCGAACGGCTCGTCCATCAACAGGACCGCGGGGTGATAGGCCAGCGTGCGCGCCAGCGCGACGCGCTGCTTCATGCCGCCGGACAATTCCTTGGGATAAAAATGCTCAAAACCCTTCAGCCCGACCATCTCGATCAGCGCGCGGCTCTGCGCCTCGGCTTCCGCCGGCTTCACGCCCTGCTGGCGCGGGCCATACATCACGTTGCCGAGCACGTTCTTCCAGGGAAACAGCGCGAACTCCTGGAACACCGGCCCGCGGTCGGGACCGGGCCCCGTGATCGCCCTGCCTTTCATTTTTGCAACACCTTCGGTCGGATTGACAAAGCCGCCGACGATGTAAAGCAGCGTCGATTTTCCACAACCGGAGGGGCCGAGAATCGAGACGAAGGCGCCATCCTCGATGGTCAGCGAGATATCCGACACCGCCAAATGGTCTTGACGGCCGGAGGTGCGAAACACCTGCGAGACATGATCGATCTCGATGATGGCAGCCGCCGGCGCGCGTACGGCAGCGGATTCCGCTTCAACGTTCGACCGCGATGCCCGTACGTTCATTCCCGCTTGTCTTCCCGGTACAGGTCCGTCAGGCACAGATGGATTCCCAATTTTCCCTGATTATACCGAGCATAGCGGAAACCTGCCGGCCTTGGCGACGTCGATTTGGGCATCCCTGGCGCCGGCCCGCCTTCCAGAGCTCCGTGGCGTATAACGACGCTCATCGCCTCAGCACCGCGCGAACCGGCGCTGCATCGAGACCCCTGAGTTTTAGCGGCAGCGCAATCAATTCGTAGTCGCCGGGCATGACATCGGCCAGCGCGAGATTCTCGACAATTCGAATATCGTGCCGTTTGCAAACCATGTATGACGGAAGGCTTTTCGACGTCTCCGGATCGACCGACGGAACGTCCACCCCGATCAGCCGGGTACCGCGAAGCGCCAGCCGCTCCACGGTTTCCGGCGCCAGCGCGCGGAAACCCGTCGGCCAGGCCGATTGATCGCCCTTTTCCATCAATCGCAAAATCACCCGCGGCGGAGCCCCGTCAAGCGCCGATGCGATCTCGTCATAGCCACAGAGCGGGCCACTTCCGCGCGCATCGATGACCCTTGCGGGACCGATGAAATCGCCGAGATCAAGCATATCGATACTGGCGCCTGCGGGATCGTAGTGCAGAGGCGCATCGACATGCGCGCCGCAGTGCGTTGACATCGCGAAGCTGGCAACGTTGACGGGACAATCCGGTCCAATCGTGAAAGTCTGGCTGACCGCAAAAGCAGCGTCACCGGGAAACACTCCCATACCGACGCGCAGCGAAGGCGAGATATCGATCAGGCCGCTCACAATTGGGTCCTGACCTGCCAGAGCTCGGGAAATAACACCACGTCCAGCATCTTGCGCAAATAGGAAACGCCCGATGTGCCGCCGGTACCTCGCTTGAATCCGATGATCCGCTCCACTGTCGTCACATGATTGAAACGCCAGCGGCGGAAATAGTCTTCGAAATCCACGAGCTTCTCGGCAAGTTCATACAGTTCCCAGAAACGGGTCGGGTCCCGATAGACCAATGACCAGGCATTCACAACGCTGTCGTCTCCGACATGCGACGCGGACACGTCGCGTTCGAGTATGGCTTTATCGATGCCGAGGCCACGGCGATGCAGGAGCTGTATCGTGAGATCGTAGAGACTCGGGGCCTGGCGGACCGCTTCGAGCCGTTCGGCAACCGCTTCGTCGTGCGCGTGGATATGGGTGGTCGCGGCGTTCTTGTTGCCGACAAGAAACTCGATCATGCGATATTGCCAGGACTGGAAGCCGGATGATTGCCCAAGCAATCCGCGAAACTCGGTATACTCGCTGGGCGTCATCGTACGAAGGACATCCCAGGCCGAGTTGAGCTGCTCAAGGATGCGCGATACCCGCGACAATGTCTTGAAGGCCGGCTGCAGGTTATCCGCCGCGATCAACCGGCAGGTGGCGCTCAGTTCATGAATCGCAAGCTTCATCCAAAGCTCCGACGTCTGGTGCTGGATGATAAACAGCATCTCGTCATGAGCTGCAGAAAGAGGCTGTTGCGACTGCAGAATCTTGTCGAGCTGGAGATAGCCTGAATAGGATATTTCCTTGCCCTGACTCATCGCGTTCACGCCCCTTGACGAGTCCTGACATTACGAGTCGGTGATATTACGAGTCCTGATATTTTCGCGCATGCCAATCCGGTATGCCGCCGACGATATTTTAAACCTAAAATGATAGGCTTTTGCTGTCAATCCGGATTTGCGTTATGCTTCAAACATGTCGTCTGGTTCTTGATCGCTGGGCACTCTGATGTTGTCGGCCTCCATGACTTCGCGCGAGGCGTGCGTCGCGCGCGATTGCGTCGATCCGCTTCGTGGTTTCCGCGACCGTTTCATGATTCCGGAAGGCCTCATCTATCTCGACGGCAATTCGCTCGGCCTGATGCCGCGAACTGCTGCAGGCATCTTGGGCCGTACGATCGAACAAGAATGGGGCCAGGACCTGATCAGGAGCTGGAATACCGCAGGATGGTTCGACATGCCGGTCCGGCTCGGCGACCGCATCGCGGCACTGATTGGCGCGGCGCCGGGGCAAACGGTGGTTTGCGACACCACATCGATCAATCTCTACAAAGCGATGCATGCGGCGATCGGATTGAGGCCAGATCGCGACGTGGTCATTGCCGAGGACGAGTCGTTCCCGACGGATCTCTATATCGTCGAGGGCGCGATGAAGTCCGCGGGCCGTCCGATGAAGCGGCGACTGATCGGTGCCGACGGTCCATCAATCGAGGCCCTGCTCGACCGAAATGTCGCCGTCGCCGTGCTCTCGCACGTCAATTATCGCACCGGCGCGCTTCTGGACATGGCCGCGATCACCAGACAGCTTCACGACGCCGGCGCACTGGTGGTGTGGGATCTCTGTCATTCCATCGGCGTGGTGGAAATCGAATTCGACCTGCATGCGGTCGATTTCGCCGTCGGGTGCACCTACAAATATCTCAACGGCGGCCCGGGATCTCCGGCATTTATCTCGGTCGCCAAAGCACACCAGGCCAACGCGCAACATCCACTATCGGGCTGGTGGGGTCATGCTGCCCCCTTTGCCTTCGACCGTGACTTCCGGCCTGACGCAGGCATCAGGCGATTTCTCTGCGGAACGCAGCCGATCATCTCCCTGCGCGGCGTGGACGTGGCGCTCGACGCCATGGAGGGCGTCGAGGTAGCGGCGCTGAGACAGAAGAGCCTCGCCCTGACCGAACTTTTCATGGCGCGGGTCACCGCGCTTTTGCCGGGCCTTGATATCGAGACACCGCGCCAGTCTTCGCTGCGCGGCAGTCAGGTCGGGATAACCTTCGACAGGGGTTATGCCGTGGTCCAGGCGATGATCGAACGCGGCGTTATCGGCGATTTCCGCGCCCCGGACCTCATGCGTTTTGGCTTCGCACCGATTTACGTGCGATTCGCGGATGTCTGGGATGCCGCCGAAATCCTCGCAAGCTGCATCAACGCAGAAGTATGGCGCGACCCCCGCTTTAACCGGCAGCTTGGCGTGACCTGAGGCTGCTCGAAAGCATTAGCTTGCGAGCTAATCGAACAACGGCCATTCCGCCGCGCCATCATGCGTGACGGCGCCGCCGGGCGCCTGGCCAACCAGACGCGCATATTTGGCGAGCGCGCCGGCGCGATGCCGGGGCGGACGCGGCTTCCACGCCTGCCGCCGTTTTGCGAATTCATCGTCGTCGATCAAAAGATCCATCCGGCGCGCGCCGGCGTCGATCCGGATGCGGTCGCCTGCGCGCACCAGCGCCAGCGGGCCGCCGATGAAGGATTCCGGCGAGACATAGCCAATGCACATCCCGCGCGTCGCGCCGGAAAAGCGCCCGTCGGTGACCAGCGCGACCTTCTCGCCCATGCCCTGCCCGTAGATCAGCGCGGTGACGCCGAGCATCTCGCGCATGCCGGGACCGCCGACCGGGCCTTCGTTGCGGATGACGAGAACGTCGCCGGCTGAGTATTTCCGATTGCGCACGGCATCGACGCATTGTTCTTCATCCTCGAACACGCGCGCGATGCCCTCGAACACCAGGTTCTTCAGGCCGGCGACCTTGATGACGGCGCCATCAGGGCAGAGATTGCCCTTCAGAACGGCTACGCCGCCATCGGGCATGATCGGCTTGCCAGTACTGAAGATGATCTCGCCGTCGGGCGCATTTGCCTGCCCATATTCTTCTGCAATCGTCCGGCCGGTGATCGTCAGACAGCTACCGTCGATGTGGCCGCTTTCGACCAGCGCACGGATGACGACGGCCGTGCCGCCGATGTCGTAAACATCCTTGGCGGTGTATTTCCCGCCAGGGCGCAAATTGCCGATCAGGGGCGTGCGCGCAAAGACCTCGCCGACGCCGTCGATCGAAAACGCGATGCCGGCCTCGTTGGCAAGTGCAGGCAAATGCAGCGCGGCGTTGGTCGACCCGCCGGTCGCGGCGACGATGGCCGCGCCGTTTTCCAGCGCTCTTCGCGTCACGATTTCGCGCGGCAAGGGCCCGCCTCGTTGCAGCATCTCCATCACCAGCCGGCCCGCGCGGCGCGCAACTTGCGCGCGCTCGGCATAGACGCCGGGAATCATCGACACATTGGGCATCGTCAGCCCCATCGCCTCGGAAACCATGGCCATGGTGTTGGCGGTGAACTGGCCGGCGCAGGCGCCGATCGTCGGCAGGCAGGTCCGCTCGATGCCCGCCAGCGTCG
>JAQGKJ010000077.1 GCA_028290165.1 Bradyrhizobium sp.
TCGTTCACCAGATTTGCCGATGAGTTGCGCAGGACCGCGTTCTTTACGGCTTGCATCGACGTTGCGCGCCGAACGCTTCCCGCCCCGATCTTGACCTGGCTGCGCTCGCAGATGGTCCGCAATCTCCATGGCGGGCCGCGAGAGGTTTTCACCGAAATCTTTCAGCGCAACATCTGGGGTTATCAGGAGACGGTCTCGGGTGGCGGATCCACCCTGCACTACACCAGGAAATTGCGCGAAACCCTTCCCGAATTGATCGGCGACCTCAATATCGGCACGCTGCTTGATTTGCCCTGCGGCGATTTTCACTGGATGTCCGAGATAGAACTTCCTGTCACCCACTACATCGGAGCCGACATCGTTCCGAGACTGGTCGAGACCGCGCGGATCCGCTACGGCCGGCGGCCGCAGCGGGAGTTTCGCACGCTTGATCTCTGCAAGGACGTGCTTCCGCAAGCCGACCTGCTGCTTTGCCGCGACTGCTTCATCCATCTATCCGAAGAAACGATTTTCCTGGCGCTCGCCAACATCATCCGCTCGGACATCAAGTATCTCCTGATCACCACCTATCCCGACGGACAAAACCGCTCGATTCGCATCGGGGACTGGTTCCCCATCAATCTCTGTGCGGCGCCCTACAATTTCCCCCCGCCGTTGCGGACGGTCGACGACTGGGTCCCGCCATTCGATCGGCGTCAACTGGCGCTTTGGGAAATCGAAAGCCTGCGCCGCATCTGGCGCGATCGAAGCTGAATGCCGAACAGGATCGGCGGGCTCAAAGTCCGCCGATCCGGAGGGTTGCGCCCTCAATTCAGTTGATCGGCCACCTTGTCGATGCCGGCCTTGACGCAAGCCTCGTCCTTTTCGCCGCCTGGCGCGCCTGATGCGCCGGCCGCGCCGATCACCTCATCCCCCACCTTGATCGGGAGCGCGCCCTGGTTGGCGATGACGTTGGTCAGATGGATCAGGCCGAGCGTTGGATCGGCCTTCAGCCGCTCGACCAGCGCGCCCGATGGCGAACGGAACGTGCGCGCGGTGTAGGCTTTGCGAAAACTGTTCTCGATGGTGTGGGGCCCGGTATTGTCGCCGCGCACCTGTACGATGATCTCCCCGTTGCGGCCGACCACGGTCGCCGACACCGCGTAGCCGTTGGCCTTGCAGGTCTCGATCGCGGTTTGCACGATGGTCATTGCGATGGAGGCGGTTAGGTCCTTGTGGCTGAGCAGTTGCGCGTCTGCTGGTGCTGCCAGCGCAGCTGCGCAGCCTGAGGCCAGAACGATAGCGGCGCGACGAAGCCCGAACGCTTGCATGACGTTACTCCCTGATGTTTTTCACCGATCTTCTAGGACGGCGGGCGGAGACTAGTGTATTTCCGGTCGGACGTCCGGGCCGAAGTAAGCGTAATTCGAAGCATAATCGGCGGCGCGGCTTTCCTGCCGCTGGCCAAAAACCTTCGCCACCGAATGGTTGGATTGGGGCGCCACGTACACTAAGATGGGCCGCTATCCACGCCGGAACCCTCGCCATGCAACAGCCATTCGATCGCGCCGCCGAGGATCTCGGCAACTCGATCCATCTCGAACACGTCAACGTGACGGTGCCAGACCAGCGTTTGGCCACGTTATTTTATGTCACAGGCCTTGGGCTCACCCGCGACCCGTATCTGATGGTGTCCGACAGCAATATGTGGGTCAATGTCGGCAGAAGCCAGTTTCACCTGCCGAGCGGCGAGGCGCAGGTGCTGCGGGGCCATACCGGCATCGTCATCTCGGGTCGCGAGGCGCTGCTCGACCGGCTCGGCTCCGTCGCCAAAAAGCTCGACGGCACGGCGTTCGCATTCATCGAGCACAACGACTACGTCGAGGCGACATGTCCGTGGGGCAATCGCGTGCGCTGCTATGAGCCGGATGCCGCGCGCTTCGGCCGCATCACGCTCGGCATCCCCTATGTCGAGTTCGAGGTCCCACCCGGCACCGCGCAAGGCATTTGCGCCTTCTATCCGCAAATCATGGGGATACAGGCCGAACTCTGGAACGGCGACGGCATCGTTGCGCGCGCGAAGATGGGAAAGGACCAGTATCTCCAGTTCCGCGAGACCGACCGGCCGCAGCCGGAATACGACGGCCACCACGTGCAGCTGTACATTACGGATTTTTCCGGTCCCTACCGCCGGCTGTCGGAGCGCGGCCTGGTCTCGCAGGAAGACAACCAATACCAATACCGCTTTCGCGACATCATCGATCTTGCCAACGGCCGTCACCTGTTCACGGTCGAGCACGAGGTGCGCAGCGCCACGCACCCGATGTACCTGCGGCCGCTGGTCAACCGCAATCCGGCGCAGACCAACCGCACCTACGCCTCCGGCCACGACCAATGGCTCTGGGCGATGGGGCCGGACCAATACGACGAACGATAGAGACGGCGTAGCATCGGGCGTCATTTCCCGCTCGCCAGCCGGTTCAAGGCTGCTATATCCTGACGATTGCAGGGCGCGACGCTCGGGGGCACATGCGACGGCGCGAGTTGATCAGGCTTTTGGCTGGAACGGCGGCCGCGTGGCCGCTCGGCGCTCATGCGCAAGCGCCTCCGGTCCGCGTCGGATTCCTCGCAAGCGGCGCGGCCGGATCGGCCAGCAGTGCGGCTCTGGTCAATGCCATCAAGGATGGCCTGCGCGAGAACGGCCTGATCGAGGGTCGGGACTATGTCCTCGAAACGGAGTTTGCCGCGGGAGACTATGCGCAATTTCCCGAGATGGCACGAAAGCTCGCCCAAGCCGGTGCGCGCATGCTCCTTGTGAATACGATCGCCTCCGTGCGCGCGGCGCAGAACGTCACACCGCCCCTGCCCGTCGTCATGCTCGCAATCAACGACCCCGTTGGAACCGGCCTGGTCGCGAGCTTCGCCCGGCCGGGCGGGTACACGACGGGCATGGCGACCTTGAACGAAGATTTGACGCCCAAGCTGATCGAATTCCAGCGCGAAGTCGTTCCCAAGGTGACCACCATCGCCGCCTTGTTCAATCCGGCAAATCCGACCAACCCGGCCTTCCTGCGCAACACGGCAGCGGTCGGGAGCCCGATGGGGATTACGGTGCGGCCGGTCGCCTTGAAGTCGCCCGCTGAGCTCGATTCTGTTTTCGCGACGCTGGTGGCGCAACGTCCCGACACGATTCAACTGGTGGCGGATTCCGGCAATCTGGATTTGAGCGATCGGATCGCCGCGCTGGCGCTCGCGCATCGGCTGCCAAGCTTTTCCAGCGTTACAAGCTACGCTGAATTCGGCGGCCTGATGGCCTATGGCATATCGTTGCGCACGCTCTTCATCAGGGCGACCTATTACGTGAAAAGGATCCTGGATGGCGCCAAGCCGGGCGACCTGCCGGTGGAGCAGCCAACCAAGATCGAGCTGGTCATCAACCTCAAGACCGCCAAGGCGCTTGGCCTCAGCATTCCGTCAACGCTGCTTTCCCGTGCCGACCAGGTGATCGAATAGCGCTCGCGGTTTGCTGCGGGGAATTTTCCGCAGGGCGACAACCGCTGCCGCGTTCATCTTCCTACTGCCTGGCGACGACCGAATCCCACCACGGGCAGACGCCCTTCAGCCGTTCGTAGTTGCCGTCCAGCACTTGCAGCGGGGCGCGCACCGCCTGTGCATCGGGTCGCAGATCGACGGGCGGCGGATCCTCGCCGCCGACGGCGCGGAAAAGTCCGTCGTGCCCCCAGAAGCTGGCGACGTTCGGCAGTTCCTGCGGCTGCCAGGTGGCGTCGCCGACGTCGCGGCCGCCCCAGCCATACTCGACGAGAAAATCCGAAGGCGTGCGCATGTAGAACGACGTCATGAGATCGTTGTTGTGGCGGCCGAGCGTCGCGACGATCTGCTCGCGGTCCATAAGCGCCAGATCGTAACCCTGTCCGACATCGTCGAAGGAATAGAGTTCGACCATCAAATGGTGCATGCCATTCACCGGCGCCTCGACGAGGGCAAGGCTGTGATGGCGCGAATTGACGTGCATGAAGCAGGCGCTGACCGGCGCGCGCGCGTAGTCGCTGATGCGGAAGCCGAGCAGGTCACGGTAGAACGCGAGCGCTGCGGTCATGTCCTGCACCATGATCAGCACGTGCCCCATGCCGAGCGGACCGGCGCGGAAGCCGGAAATCAGGCGGCCCGGGAGAAACGGCGTGTCGGCCACCGCCGCGCCGTAAAAGGCTTCCAGGCGATTGCCCGAGGGATCGGCGAACGAGATCAAACCCGACACAAAGCGCTGGTCGGCGAGCGCCGCGGGCTCCCGCCGGACCGCGACGCCCGCGCGCTCCAATCGGGCAGCGAGCGCGTCAAGCGCATCGGCATTTTGCACCTCCCAACCGAAATAGCGGGTGCTGTCGGGCATCGAACAGTCGAGCACCAGCCGTTGCCGTCGATCGTCCATGCGAAACGCGCGCGTGCCGGCGCCGCGATCGACGGCCTGCATCCCCATTCCGCGGGTCGCCAGCGATGTCCAATCGTCAAGTTTGGCCGTACCAACCCCGAGGTAACCGAGCGCTTGAATTTCCATGGCTTGCCTCCATCGTTTGGCGCAGACGAAGCTAACCACAGTTCTCTATTTCGGCATACGGCAATCGGCGCACGGATTATGCCTCTACCGTGAAGCTCAATGAGCCGTTAGGGTGCCGCCCATTGAGCTGGGGGACGGACATGAGGCGGCGGGAGTTCATCGCAGGGTCGACTGCAATATTTGCCGCTGCATTTTCCACGCACGCGGCTGCGCTGGACGGCCCTTGGCGTATCGGTCAGGTCTTCGGCGGAAGTCCCAACGTCATTTCCTCAACCGGACTTGCACAGGGGCTTTCCGACCTCGGCTATGTCGACGGCAACAACATCCTTTTGCAATCGCGATTTACCGCTCCCAATCCGACCGACATGAAGGCGGCCATCCTGGCACTCGCTCCCGACATCGACCTTCTGGTTGTCTGGGGAACGATCGGCGGAATCGCCGCCAAAGCTGCTGCTCCCGGCATTCCCGTCGTTTTTATTTCAGTTGGAGCGCCGGTTGATATCGGCCTCGTCGAAAGTCTCGCTCACCCCGGTGGGAGCATGACTGGAACCACCTTTGAAGCGGCGTCGGAAACCTACGGAAAGCGACTTCAACTCCTGAAAGACATTCTGCCCGGTCTTTCCCGCGTCGCCGTGATAGGCGCAACAGGCGATCCGAATTTTCCATTCGCGATGATGTCGCTGGAAAAATCAGCGCCGGTGCTGGGCGTCGCTCTCACTTCGTTGGAAATCAGCTCTACCGACGATTTGCGGCGCGCATTCGATCACGTAAAGCGGGACCGCATGGAAGCCGTGATCGTTGTCGCCGGGTCGCTCACATTCGCGAACAGCCAGGCGATCGCCGATCTCGCCTTGGCGAATGGCGTGCCGTCCTGTCACGCCTTCAGGCAGACTGTCGCCGCCGGGGGATTGATAAGCCTCGGACCCGATTTAATGGCGCTCGCCCACCAGGGCGCCAGCCTGGTTGACAAGATCATCAAGGGCGCCCATCCGGCTGACCTGCCGGTCGAACAGCCAACTCGCTACGTCACGAGCATCAATCTCAAGACCGCGAAAACCCTCGGGCTGAGCATACCGCCTGCCCTGCTCGCAAGCGCCGACGAGGTGATCGAATGAAGCTGAGGTCCGCGCGGCATGACGCGGATCAAATCTGGCTCAGCAGGCCATCTGTACGGTCCAGTTCGAAAAGCTGAAAGCCCGTCTGCTCGCCAACCCCAGGGTCAAGGCCGAGTATGACGCGCTCGCTCCGGAGTTCGAGATTGCCGCCGAGTTGCTCAGGGCTCGGCTGCGGGCGGGCCTCTCCCAGGCCGAACTCGCGGCCCGGATGGGCACCAGCCAATCCACGATTGCCCGACTCGAGAATGGCCAAACGCTTCCGAGCACCAAGACACTCCTGCGCTACGCCAAGGCAACCGGCAGCAGGTTCCACGTGCGCCTGTCGGCGGCCTGACGCGCCGCTTGCGCGCCAACAGTGAAGCAATTCAGGATTTCGTCGTAGAGCGGGAGACTGGATTGCTTCGTCGCTCCCGCCTTCGCTCGTTGAGCCACGGAGGAAAAGTCGCTCCTCGCAATGACGAAGCCACTGCGAGGCCCCTACCCCTTCACGTCATACTGCTTGCCGAGGTGGTCGCCGATCTGCACGATCATCGCGACGCATTCGGGATAGCCGGGTTTTTCCCTGGTGGTCTCGTCGGCCTCGGTGCGGAATTCCCAGCCGTCGTCCGTACGGAGCACGAAAATCGCGATTCCGTCCGGACAGTCGGGCGTGTGAACCTTCAGCTCCGCCCTTGCCATCGCAATGAGTTCGGCTTCTGTTTTGACGGGCTTGCTCATGATGGCTGCTTCCCCCCAGGATGCTGTTGTTGTGTCGTTCGCCGCAGGTTGCCGTTTCGGCACGGGTCTGTCGAGAGCTTACGGGCGCCAGCGGCTCCTGACCCAGGACGGACGTGGACGTTGCCGACCTGTTCCGGCGCACGGGGCGATATGTCGATCGCATCCTTCACGGCGCGAAGCCCGCCGATCTCCCGGTCCAGCTACCAACCAAGTTCGAGTTGATCGTCAACGTCAAGACCGCAAAAGCCCGCAGCCTCGACATCCCTGCTGCAATCCTGCTGCGCGCTGATCACGTGATCGACGAGGAACGCAGCAGCAAAGTATTTCCGCTTTGCGCGCTCGACGATGCGCGGCCTGAGGCTCTCAAACTGCTCTGCGCGACTAACGGGTCGAATGCAACGCATCCGCGTCGTCCATCGCCTCGTCGGAGATGGCGCAAAGTATCTCGATTGTCCCGTCAGCCATTACAGAAAGAAATGTGCCGCTTCCCGAATAGTGGCCTTTGGCACGGTTGAAAGAGAAGGCCACGAAAAAATCCCTAGGCTGGCGTTTTTGAGAATGATCGACAACGAGATTTTGTCGACAGTGTCGCCGCAAGCTGCATCTTCGTTGCGATCCAAAGGGTCGTGAATTTGGAACTGCCTCAAGTTAAATTGCAAGATAGGCGTGCGAATGCTGTCGAGTCGGGTCTCTACTGATAGATCGTCTAAACCAAAGTCATATGACCAAAGACTTCTGGCCGCGCTGCGCTATCTGAATAAAGTTGCAGATCGAAACTCGGATCTACAACAGGAGATTCATGATGACCGGCCGAAAGACCTTGCTTCTGGCTGCAATGCTGGCCTTGGTGCCGCGCTACGCCGGGGCCGCGGAGAAATTCACCGTCCAGCTCAAGTGGTTCACGCAGGCCCAGTTCGCCGGCTACTATGTTGCGCAGGCAAAGGGCTATTACAGCGACGTCGATCTCGATGTTCAGATAAAGGCGGGCGGGCCCGATAACAGTCCGCCCCAAATTCTTGCAGGCCATGGCGCCGACGTCATGGTGGACTGGATGCCGTCAGCGCTAGCGGTCCGCGAGAAGGGCGAACTCGCGGTCAATATCGCTCAGATATTCCAGCGTTCCGGCCTGATGACCGTTTGCCGCAGCGATACCGGCATTACCAGTCCGGTGCAGTTCAAAGGCAAAACCATGGCGACATGGTTTGGCGGCAACGAGTATCCTTTTCTTGCGTGGATGCAACGGCTGGGTTTCACCACGACGGGCGCTAATCCCGACATCAAAGTGTTGAAGCAGGGTTACACCATCGATCCTCTGCTCCAACATCAGGCGGCTTGCATTGCGGGCATGTCCTACAACGAAACATATCAGATCCCCAAGGCGGGGCTGAAGGACAAGGACGTCATCTGGTTTTCGTATCAGGATGCGGGTGTGGCGATACTGGAGGATGGACTCTACGCGCTCGAATCGACGATCGCCGATCCCAAGGGGGCCGACCGCCTTGCCCGTTTTGTTGCGGCATCCGTCAAAGGATGGAAGTACGCGGTTGAGCACCAGGCCGAAGCCGTCGATATCGTGCTTGCCAAGGATACCAGCGGCAATTTGACCCGCGACTATCAGATTCACATGATGCGCGAAGTTGCCAAGCTGGTTGAGCCGGCCCCGAACGGCCTGGGTTACCTCGATCCTGCCGATTATCAGCGGACCGTCGATGTGTTGCTGACTGGCGGCTCCGACCCGGTGATTTCAAAAGCGCCGACCGGCGCCTGGACGCATCAGATCTACGACGCAGCTCAGAAACTCTAAGGAGGAGATCGGCATCATGACAAATCCCGTACCAGTTATCGATATCGCTCCTTTCTTTGGTACCGACGAGTCCGCTCGCCGGCGCGTCGCAGAGGAGGTCAACTCAGCATGCACGAATATCGGCTTTCTGATCGTCACGGGCCACCGCGTGCCGGCGGCACTGATCGGCGAAATGAGGTCGGTGTCCCGGCAATTCTTCGACTTGCCGACAGACGAAAAGCTCCGGCAGCGCATGCCAGCCGACCGTTATCGCGGCTATATTGCGCTCGGCAACGAGGCCCTTGCCAACAGCCTTGACGAGCAGACACCGCCCGACCTGAAGGAATCCTTTTCCATCGGACCGATGGTTGCGGTCAGCGATGAATATCACCGCTCGGCGAAGCCCGGCAATTTCTTCGCCGCCAATATGTGGCCGGACCGGCCCCTGGTTTTCAGGCCGGTATGGGAACGCTATTACGGCCAGATGGAAAGCCTGTCTGCGACCCTGATGCGGATATTCGCCGTCGGACTTGGCATGGAGGAAAAATTCTTCGACGACAAAATCAATCATCATATCTCGAACTTCAGCGTCATCCATTATCCCGAACAGCCCAAGCCGCCGCTGCCCGGTCAACTGCGGGCCGGCGCGCACACTGACTACGGCAGCCTCACCATCGTCAAACCCGACAATGCGCCGGGCGGACTTCAGGTGATGACGAAGGAAGGTACCTGGATGGATGTGCCGAACCTGGAGGAAGGCTTCGTCGTCAATCTCGGCGACCTGATGGCCGAGTGGACCAATGACCGCTGGGTGTCGACGATGCATCGCGTCGTTAATCCGCCGCGCGGAAACGCGCTCGGCAGCCGGCGGCTGTCGATGACCTTCTTCCACCAGCCCAATTACGACGCGGTGATCGAGTGCCTGCCGACCTGCTGTTCGACCGAGCGGCCGGCGCATTACGGCAAGACCACTTCCGGAGAGCATGTCTGGATGAAGATCAACAAACATCGCCAGCCCGAACTGGCGAAGGTGGACTGACGTGCTGATCGAGCAGATCACCTACACGCTGCACCCGGGAAAGGCTCCGGCGTTGATCGAAGCTTATGAAAGCCAGGGCCTGGCCGTCATCACGGCCAGCCTCGGCCGTCTGGTCGCTTTCGTCACAGCGGAAGTGGGCGCGATGGACGAGATAAGCCATCTGTGGGCCTTCACCGACGCGACTGACCGCGAAGCCCGGCATGGGCGGCTGGCGGCGGATCCTGCCTGGCGGGCGTTCACCTCGACCTATGGACATCTGCTGGTCGCACGCCGCAACCAGCTATGGCTCACCGCATCCTTTTCACCGGGGTTGTGAGCTATCCGACGCAAAGGTGGCTTGCCAGACCTTCGGGGCATGCGCAGAATCCCGCGATGCCCGATCTGCCGCCCACAGCCGCCCCATGGGATAGCGACGACGCCGCGAGCCGTCTCCTGCTGGGGTTAATCGCGCAAAGCACTAACGATGGCATCTGGGACTGGGACCTCGATTCTGGTCGGGTCTACTACTCGCCACGCTGGCTCGAATTAGTCGGTCATTTGCCCGGCGAACTGCCTGGGGACATCTCGACCTTTCAGGACAGACTCCACGGGGATGACCTTGATCGGGTCCGGTCAGGCATCGACGGTTATCTGTCGGGACAGACTCCCGAATATCGTATGAAGTTTCGGCTGCGCCATAAGGACGGGACGTGGCGTTGGATCATGTCGCGCGGCATCGCACTGCGCGAAGCCGACGGCCGGGCGTTTCGGGTCGCAGGCACGCACACTGATATCACCGAAGGCGTGCGCGCCGCCGAACGTCTCGAAAGTGAGGTAGCAGAACGGACCGCCGAGCTGCGGGCCGCCCGCGATCGCGCCGAATCCTCTGCCGCCGCCAAGACCAAATTCCTCGCGACCGCCAGCCATGACATCCGCCAACCGCTGCAAGCGATGGCGCTGCTGCTCGGAAGCTTGGCGCCGGAAGTGCAGACCGCCGCCGGGCAAAGGACCATGAAAGCAATGGAGCAGTCGCTTGGCGCCGGCATGGAGCTGCTGGACGCTCTACTGGAATTCATTCGCCTCGACGCCGGCGCGATGCGGCCGAAACTGACCAATGTCGATGTCGGCCGGTTAGTAGATAGCATCACCGAATCCCACGTCGCTGAGATTACGCGCAAGGGACTAATCCTAAAGGTCGTCAACGGTCGCGCCGTCGTGCGTACCGACCCGCAACTGCTGGGCCGTATCTTACGCAACCTGATATCCAATGCAGTGAAATACACTGAACACGGAAGCATCCTTATCGGCTGTCGCCGTAAGGCGGACAAGATCTGGCTGGAGATCTGGGATACCGGGTGCGGGATTGCTCCGGAGCAGCTGAAGCAGGTATTCTGGGAGTTCTTCCAGGGAGCGGATGTCAGACAGGGTGGCCTCGGTCTCGGTCTCGCGATCGTAGAGCGTCTGGCGGGGCTACTCAAACATCGCGTCCATGTCCGTTCCTGGCCGGGGCGCGGCTCGGTCTTCGCCATCGAAATGGAGCGGGGCAATTCGTGCCCCGTGACCGACGAGAAGGTACCGGCCATTACGCGCGACGCACTGCTTGCCGGTCGCCGGGTCGCGCTGATCGAAGACGATCAAGCGGTCGCGCTGGCGCTTGCTCAACTTCTTGAGGCTTGGGGAGCCGAGGTTATCTCCGCGTCCACCGGCAAGCTTCTCATCGAACTGCTCGGGAGCGATGTCCCGGACGTCGCAATTGCTGATTGCGAACTCAATGACGACGAAGACGGCTTCGCTGTGCTCGACCGGCTTGATAGGCTCTATGGCCGAAGACTGCCGGCGCTGGTGCTGACGGGCGAGTACGACGTCAGCGCGCTCGGCCAACGCAATCGCGCTAATCGCCGGGTTCTACACAAGCCCGTTTGGCCCGCTGTGCTGCAAGCCGTGCTCCATTACGAGCTGACGGCTTTCGAGGTCGGGACTGAAGACGTTGGGGACTAACGCGATCTCAATCCTGCGCGTTCGGCCGCCAGCAGCATTTGCACCCGGTTGCGAACTCCCAGCTGCCGCATTATTGCCGTGACATGCGCCTTGACCGTCCCCTCGGAGGTACCGAGGCGGTAGGCGATTTCTTTGTTAGAGTGACCATCGGCAATCAGGTTCAATACCTCGTTCTGACGTTCGGTCAACCGCGGCGCTTCGGTCTTGGGCTGGATCGGCATTGCCGCGGCTGCGACCAATTCTCGGGGCACATAGACGCCGCCGACGAGAACGAGGCGCAGCGCATCCAGGATGACAGATGCCGATGCAGATTTGGCCAAATAACCGCTGGCACCCGCGGCAAGCGCCTGGAAAACGTCGTCGCTGTCTTCCGACGCTGTCAGGATGACGATTGGCACCCGGGGAATTCGTCGATGGAAGGCGCTAATTCCTGAGAAGCCATCCATTCCTGGCATTCGCAAATCGAGCAATATGAGATCGGGAGGCTTGTCGACGGCGCATTTAAGGGCAGTCGCGAGGTCGGCAGCCTCGTCGACGGCCACTCTCTCGGAGAGTGAACCCAGCACCGCGCGTAGGCCTTGGCGGAAAATGGCA
>JAQGKJ010000094.1 GCA_028290165.1 Bradyrhizobium sp.
GAAGCCGTCGGTGGGATTCTTGTCATCGGCGATGATGGAGCCGTAGGTTCGATAGACCGGCGCCGTAAATAGTGAGTTGGTCAGAATGTCGAGATAGCGGTGCGGGTCGATGCCGGCTTTTCGCACCAGCGCGAAGGCCTCTCCCAGGCTCTCCAGCATCGATGCGATCAGGAAGTTGCCGGAGAGTTTCACCAGATTGGCTTCGGAGGGTTTGGCGCTGATCACGAAGGTCTGCTGACCCAGGGCGTCGAACAACGGATAGCAGCGGGCGAGCGTCGCCTCGGGGCCTGCCGCCACCACGAACAGCTTGGCTGCGGCGGCAGCCTCCGGCCGCCCGAACACCGGTGCTGCGACGTAACCGTGATTGGCTTTGCTATGCGCCTCGGCGAGGCGGTCGGACAGCGCAACGCTGATCGTGCTCATGGAAATGTGGATGGCGTTGCGGGGAAGCGCGGAAAGCGCGCCACCTTCGCCGAACACGACGCCTTCCACCGCCGGGTCGTCGGCCAGCATGGTGATCAGAACATCATTGCGGCAGGCGTCGGCGACCCGGTCGGCGACTTTTGCGCCCTCGCGCGCCAAAGCTTCGGCTTTGCTGCGGGTTCGATTGTAGACGGTGAGGTGATGACCCGCTTTCAGCAGGTTCCGCGCCATCGGCGCACCCATGTGACCTAGTCCGATGAAACCGACGTCCATCGCCTGATCCTTTCAGCGGAGATCGCAGCATTTGGCGGTCCGTCACTATCGCGCGGCGATTAATCGTTGGCCTTGACAGGCATCAACTGCCGACGCGATCGAGTTCGGCTCAGGCCACCAGGATTGTCTTGATATTGACGAACTCCTTGATGCCGTAATGCGAAAGCTCGCGACCATAGCCGCTTTCCTTGACGCCGCCGAACGGAAGCCGTGGATCGGAGCGGACATTGTCGTTGACGAACACATTGCCGCTCTCGATTTCGGTGGCGACGCGCTCGCCGCGTGCGGCATCGCGGGTGATGACGCCGCCGCCCAACCCGAAGACCGAATCGTTGGCGGTCGCGATCGCGGCCTCCTCGTTGTCGACTTGAATGACCGAGGCCACCGGGCCAAACAATTCTTCATCGTAAGCGGGCATGCCCTTGGTTACGTTGGTAAGCACGGTTGGCGGATAATAGGCGCCTGGGCCGCCTGGGATCACGCCGCCGAACACGCAGCGCGCTCCCTTGGCGATGCTGGTCTCGACCTGGCGATGCAGCGTATCGCGAAGGTCATGGCGCGCCTGCGGGCCGATTTCGGTGTCCTGGCTGAGCGGATCGCCCATCTTGGCTGCGGCCATGCGTTTGACAAACAGTTCGACAAAGCGGTCGTGGACCTTGTCGACGGCGATGAAGCGTTTCGCGGCGATGCAGCTTTGTCCCGAATTGATCAATCGTCCCCTGGCGCACACGGTGGCCGCGAAATCGAGGTCGGCGTCCTCAAGCACGAGATAGGGATCGCTGCCTCCGAGCTCGAGCACCGTCTTCTTCAACAGCGAGCCGGCCTTGCCGGCCACCGCGCGTCCGGCGGGGCCGCTGCCGGTCAGGGTGGCGGCGCGGACCAGCGGGTTTTCAATCACCCCGGCAACCCTGGAGCTGCCGATCATCAAGCTGCGGAAAAGATTTTCCGGAAAGCCTGCTTCGCGAAACACTTGTTCGATCGCAAGCGCACAGCCCGGTACATTCGAGGAGAGCTTCATCACCGCGCCGTTGCCGGCCATCAGCCCAGGTGCTGCAAACCGGAAAACCTGCCAGAAGGGGAAATTCCAGGGCATTACCGCCAATACGACGCCGAGCGGCTGGAACATGACATAACTCTTGCGGGCTTCGGTCTTGACCGGTTCGGGTGCGAGAAAGCGTCCGGCACTGTCGGCGTAGAAGTCGCAGGCAACTGCGCATTTCTGGATCTCGGCGACGCCGTCGCGGATCGGCTTTCCCATTTCCTGCGCCATCAGCTTTGCGTATTGGCCGGCGTTCTCGCGCAGAACCTGCGCCGCCCGGTGCATCAGGCTGGCACGGCTCGAAAAATCGATCCGGCGCCATGCGAGAAAGGCCTGGTGCGCCTTGCCGACGGCGTCGCGGACACCGTCATCGGACATCTCCTCGTAGCTCGCAAATGTCTCGCCGGGGGCCGGATTGATTGCTTTAATCGTCATGGCGTGCACGACCCCGAGTTCTTCCGAACAAGGATCAGGCAGGCGACGTCAGCGCACCTTGATGGGCATCAAGACTTTGCGATGACGTTCTTAAATGCAGGCGCGGAGGTTAGTAGCCGCAATTACCGCAGCGCGGGGCAACCGGCACGTAGTAGGCGCGCGCCGGTGCTACCATCTCGACGCGCTGGCGGACGCCATACTGGGCCGGAATTTGCTCGTACTGAACGCCTTCCGGAGCCACCATCACGGTCTGCGGTACCATCACGGTGCGGTATTGCGCCGGTGTGCGATGAGCAACGACCCCGCTGGGCGCCACCATCACGGTTTCCTGAACGGTGCGGTACTGCGGCGGCACGACCTGCTGCTGATAACAGGTTGCGCAAGGCTGTGGCGGCGCATAGCAGCCGTAGCATCCGGCCGACGCGGCGGTCGGCAGGGCAATAGCGGCGACGGCCGAAGCGATCATGGCGGCATAAGCGCGTGACATTTTCATGGTGTGCCTTCGTGTTTGCAATTGGCGCGCATGAATAGGTCGGCCGTTCCGATCGTCAACGACAGACGCGAATTTACCTTTATAGAGATCATTAACGGAG
>JAQGKJ010000107.1 GCA_028290165.1 Bradyrhizobium sp.
TCAACGCGCAGGACGCGCGGGGCGACTCTCTGAGGCTGATGGACCAGGTCGCGGCATGGCAGGTCGGCAACGTCTTGATGGGCACGCCGCCGCCCGAAAATGCCCCGCATAACCGGGTCGCTTTCAAGACCGGCACCAGCTACGGCTACCGCGATGCCTGGTCGGTGGGTTTCGATGGCCGCACGACCATCGGGGTCTGGGTCGGACGTCCCGACGGCGCGCCGGTTCCGGGCCTGGTCGGCCGCAGCGCCGCTGCGCCGATCCTGTTCGATGCCTTCGCGCGAACCGGGAAGCTCCCGGTACCACTGCCGAAGCCGCCCAAGGGTGCGCTGGTCGCAAGCAACGCCAAGCTGCCGCTGCCGCTGCGGCGGTTCCGCCCCGTCGGGGAACTGGTCCGGACCGGCGGCGAGCAGGCGCCGCACATCCAGTTTCCGTTGAATGGCTCGCGTATCGACGTCGATCGCTCCGCCAATGGGCAATTCTCGGCGATGCCGGTGAAGATCGCGGGCGGGGTGCTTCCGATGACGATGCTGGTGAATGGCGTGTCGGCGGGCGAAATCGACGGCCGGCGCCAGCGCCTGGTCGATCCGCCCGGCCCGGGCTTTGCCAGATTGACCGTCATCGACGCCATGGGCGCCGCGGACACAGTTGTCATCAGAATTCAATAGAGCTTCGCTAACCGGTTGTCGGAATAGCGGTTTCGGCGTATGCGGAACCGATGGCCGAGACCTATGCCCGCCCCCGATTTGGAGAGTCCCGCGAGCCGAAAAACCGGGTGAATCCGGGTAGCCGGCTTGTCGGCGCGATCGATTTCGCCGCTGGCAGCCATGTCCGCGCGGTTGCATTCCTGATGCTGTGCGGGTTCCTGTTGTTCCTGCCTGGATTTTTCAACATTCCGCCGGTTGACCGCGACGAGGCGCGGTTCGCGCAGGCGACCAAGCAGATGGTCGAGACTTCCGATTTCGTCGACATCCGTTTCCAGGATGACGTGCGCTACAAGAAACCGGTCGGCGTGTACTGGCTGCAGGCCGCAGCCGTCGAAACCGCCTCCGCGCTGGGCTTGCCGCGCGCGCAGGTTCGCGTCTGGCTCTACCGCGTTCCCTCGCTGATCGGGGCGATCGGCGCGGTGCTCCTGACCTATTGGACCGCGCTGGCATTCGTGACGCGACGCGGCGCTATCCTTGCTGCGCTGATCCTCTGCAGCTCGGTGTTGCTCGGTGCCGAAGCCCGCCTTGCCAAGACCGACGCCATGCTGCTGCTGACCGTCGTCGCGGCAATGGGGGCGCTGGCGCGGGTGTATTTGTCCTGGCAGCGGGGCGAGGATCCCGAGCATCCGCCGTGGACTTGGCCGTTGATCTTCTGGACGGCGATGGCCGGCGGCATCCTGCTCAAGGGACCGTTGATCCTGATGTTCGTCGCGCTGACGGTCGTCACGCTGGCGATCCTCGACCGCTCCGCAACCTGGCTGTGGCGCCTGCGTCCGGTCTGGGGCCTGATGTGGATGCTGGTTCTGGTGCTGCCCTGGTTCGTCGCGATCTTCTGGCGCGCCGGGGACGCGTTCTTCACGGACTCGATCAGCGGCGACATGCTGAGCAAGCTCGCCGCGCAGGAATCCCATGGCGCGCCGCCCGGACTGTATCTGTTGCTGTTCTGGGTGACGTTCTGGCCGGGAGCGCCGCTTGCCGGCATGGCGGCGCCCGCGGTGTGGCGGGCGCGGCGCGAGCCCGGCGCGCAGTATTTACTGGCGTGGCTGGTCCCGTCCTGGCTCGTGTTCGAACTGGTGCTGACAAAACTGCCGCATTACGTGCTGCCGCTCTATCCTGCGATCGCCATCTTAACCGTCGGCGCACTGGAGCGCCGGGTGCTGTCGCGATCGTGGCTGAGGCGCGGCGCCGCCTGGTGGTTCGTCATTCCGGCGCTGGCTTCGGTGATTGCCGTGGTCGGTGCGATCACGCTGACGCGCCAGCCGGTGTTTCTGGCCTGGCCGTTCGTGGCGGCAGCCCTGATCTTCGGATTGTTCGCGTGGTGGCTCTACGACGACAATCATGCCGAGCGTTCGCTGCTGACCGCCGTGGTTGCCGCGATGTTTCTGGCGGCGGCCATCTATGGCGTGGTGGTGCCGGCGCTGACGCCATTATTCCCGAGCGCGGAGGTCGCGCGCGCGTTGCGCAACGTCGTCTGCGTCGGACCGAAGGCCGCCGCGGCAGGCTTTCACGAGCCAAGCCTCGTCTTCATGACCGGCACGGAGACGCTTTTGACCGACGGATCGGGCGCTGCGGATTTCCTGGGGCAAGGCAGTTGCCGGTTCGCGCTCGTGGAGCAGCGCTCGGAACGCGGCTTTGTCCAGCGCGCCGAGGCGATCGGGCTGCGCTATAATGTTGCCGCCCGTATCGACGGCTATAATATTTCGCAAGGCAAGGCGATTTCGATCGCGATCTTCCGCTCCGAAGGCACGGAGTAGATGTCCAAGCCCGCCGGCAGCGGCGAATCCCCGAATTATTTTGCGCAAGCTTCCGCCGTAGTGCGGATATCGCTGACGCAACTCGTGCGACCGCCGTCGCATTCGCGGCGTGCCGAAGCGGCGCGGCGATCGGCACGTCACATCGTGCTGCTCACCGCAACGGGTGCTGCCGTCATCATCGCGCTGATGTATGCGCTGGATGTAACAGAGATCAGCCTGATGCCGCCGCGCGGTACCGCCAGTCTTTGGCCGGTTCGGATCCTGACCGATTTCGGCAAAGAGGCCTATGTGCTGTGGCTGCTGGCGGCGGCGCTGTTTGCCATTGCAATCATGGCTCCACGGTTCAAGGGAACGTCGCGATCCCAATTGCTCGGTTTCGGGACGCGTCTGCAGTTTCTGTTTTTGGCGGTGCTGGTGCCGGTGCTGGCCGGCGAACTGACAAAATGGGTCGTGGGGCGCGGCCGGCCGTTCGTGGGAGGCAAAGCCAACGCCTTCAACTTCTCGCATTTTGCCGGGACCGAAGCCTATGCCAGCTTTCCATCGGCGCATGCCATCACGAGTTTTGCGCTGGCATTCGCGGTTGGCGCGCTCTGGCCGCGAACGCGCGTCGTGATGATCGTGTATGCCCTGCTGATTGCGATGACGCGCCTGGTGTTGCTGGCCCATCATCCCAGCGACGTGGTTGCGGGGGCGCTGATCGGCGTGGTCGGCGCGATGCTGATGCGATACTGGTTCGCCGCGCGCCGGCTGGGCTTCACCATCCATCGCGATGGCAAAATTGTGCCGCTTCGGAGCGCCGGCGGGCAGTTCAAAAGGGTTGCCCGCGAGCCGTCCGCCCCATAAGAAGCGGACACCGCGAGCGCCGGACGGAAAGCGTCGTGGCTGCAGGCCAACTCAAACGGTGAGTGTTGTTTTGCCTTCTCCTGACACAGCCGCAGTGGCCGTTTCCATCGTTGTCCCCGTGCGCAACGAAGCCGAGAACATCGCCCCGCTGATTGCGGAAATCGCCTCCGCGCTCGACGGCCGATGGCCCTATGAGATCATCTACGTCAACGACGGCTCGACGGATGCGACCGCCGAGCGGCTTACGGCGGTCATGAAGCAGCGCGAAAACCTGCGCCATATCCGTCACGTCACCTCGTCAGGCCAGTCGGCGGCGGTGCGCAGCGGGGTCCGCGCCGCGCGCGGCGTCATCGTGGCGACGCTTGACGGCGACGGGCAAAACAATCCGGCCTTCTTGCCGGATTTGATTGCAGCGATCGAGAACGGCGGCGAGCGCGTCGGCCTTGCCGCCGGCCTAAGAGTAGGGCGCAAGGACACCGGCTTCAAGAAGATCCAGTCGCGTATCGCCAACGGCGTGCGCAACGCAATCTTGCGCGACGGCACCCGCGACACTGGCTGCGGCCTGAAGGCATTCCGGCGCGAGGTGTTCCTGATGATGCCTTATTTCGACGGGCTGCATCGCTTTCTGCCGGCACTGATGCGCCGCGAGGGCTACGAAATCGCCTATGTCGAGGTCGTCGACCGGCCGCGCCGGTCCGGCGTATCAAATTACGGTTTCTTCGACCGGCTATGGATCGGGATCATGGATCTTGCGGGCGTATGGTGGCTGATCCGCCGCAAGAAGCAAACGCCTGTTGCGACCGAGGAGACGTCATGACTGAGCTGTTCAACAACCTTGCCACCTACCTGCACGATGTCTTCGTGATCAAATTCGACGGCTGGGTGGTTCTGGGTTTTGTGGCGCAAGGGTTTTTCACCATGCGATTCGTGGTGCAATGGATTGCCTCCGAACGTGCGCGCAAGAGCGTGATCCCGGTGGCGTTCTGGTTTTTCTCGATCGGCGGCGGCGTGTTGCTGCTGGTCTACGCGCTGTATCGGAGAGACCCGGTATTCATCGCCGGCCAGGCGCTGGGCCTCGTGGTCTATATCCGCAATCTCTATTTCATCATCGTCAATGGACGGCAGGCGTCGGCGGATGCTTAGCCATCGATGACGGACAACATTCCAATTTTACGGAACATTCAGATATTGCCCGTACAAAATGTTAACGAGCTTAGAAAAGCGCCAGAACGCTCAGGATGAGCGATGCCAGATGCAAATTTATCGATCATCGACGAGGTCGAAGCAGCAATAAATATTGGCTCACCGGAAATGCGCCTGGACACCGTCAAGCGTGTCACGAATCTCTTTCTGGCGTCCGCGGGCAGCTTTAATAGCGAGCAAATCGAGCTCTTTGACGATGTGCTTGAGCGCCTCATCAAGACGATCGAGATCAGGTCGATCGCGGATGTCAGCGCCCGCATCGCGCTTGCTGAAATGAGCATTCAGCTCGCGCCCGTTGCCCAGGCGCCGCCTTCCGTCGTCCGCCGCCTCGCGAGGAACGACGAGATCACTGTCGCCGGACCGGTTTTGAAAGAATCTGCCCGCCTGAACGAGAAGGATTTGATCGAAATCGCGGAAACGAAGGGTGAGCAGCATCTATTGGCCGTCGCAGGACGCTGGTGGCTGAAGGAGGTTGTCACCGACGCGTTGTTGGCCCGCCGCTATCCCAGCGTCAGTCGCCGGGTCGTCAATAATCCCGGCGCGCGCGTTTCCGCAGCCGGATTTGCAATCGTTGTAGCGCAGGCTGAATCCGACCCTGAGCTTGCGGTCGAAACCGGAATTCGGGTCGATTTGCCGGCGGAACTCCGTCGGCAACTCCTGCGTGAGGCGACAGAAGCGGTGCTATCGCGGTTGCTATCGCGCGCACCACCTCATCTTTTCGAGGAAATCCGAGGTGCCATTGCGGCAGCCTCGGCGGGCGTAAATCGCGAAATGTCGAGGGTTCGCGATCTTGCGGCAGCGAAACGCTTCGTGGCGCTATTGAAGGACAAGGGCGCGCTAAACGAAGCGACCCTGTATGGGCTTGCCAGCCAGCGTAAATATGAAGAGACGGTCGTCGCACTTGCCGAGTTATCGCAATCCACCATCGAGGTGATTCGTCCGCTGATGCAAAGCCTGCGCGATGATGGCGTTCTCATTCCCTGTAAGGCGGCAGGACTTAGCTGGGAGACCGTCCATGCGGTGCTGGAGAGCCGCTTTGCGACGGGATCAATGGGGCCGCATGAATTGGCCGAAGCCAAAGACCAATTTGCCCGACTGACCACCGAAGATGCGCGCCGTTTGCTTAGATTCTGGCAGGTGCGATCGGCGCCTTCACCGTCAAGCGCGAATTGAGCCGGGTGCCGGCATCGGGAGGATCTCGAGTTACCTCGAACTTGGCGAAAAAATATCAAACACAACAGCTAAATTGCGAGAGTTCTCGCTAGGCGTATTCCAACGATTCTTCTTTAAAGCAAGAGCGGGGATGAACCCTATCGAGCAATGCGAAGGATCGACATGTTGGTGAATCGACGTAGAAGCGAGCGTCGCTTGTGCAGAAGCCTCGCGCGGATCCAGTTCGGGACCGGCTCACTGCCGCGCGACTGTACCGTCACGGACATATCGGCGGGCGGCGTGAAGGTGATCGCCGAATATGTGGACGTTCCCCCGGAGTTTACCATCATCTTGTCAGAAGGCCGCCCGCGCCAATGCCGGCTGGCATGGCGGATCGGTTGCGAATTCGGCGCCCAATTCGTCGACTAGCTCGAAAAGCCCTTTGAAAACATCCAGGCTGGTTGGCGCTCCCGGTTCGTGAGCGCGAAGCCGGCCCAACGGATAGTTGAAGCCGCCCCGTGACCACAATCGGGGCGTGCCGCCTGTTTAACGGGAATTTAGGGTTAACCTGTAAGCATTTCTGGCCAGTCGCCGACCATAGGCCAAGATAATGCTCCCCCAGTTGCTCCATCACTATGGCTTCGCGAGACTTTTTGCATCCGTAGTTTCGTCCGCGATTCTGCTGTTGGGACTGTGTAGCTGCCAGACCGCGGGCATGTCGGATATCACGGGGGCGCTGGGCGAGAAAACCGAGGCAGGCCGCGCCGCCGAGCCCGGCCATGACCTGGAATTTTATCGCGAACGCTTTCGCGCGAACCCCAAGGACGCCGACGCGGCGTTACAATACGGAAAGGCGCTTCGCGCAGCGGGGCTGCGCTCCCAGGCGGTCGCGGTGCTGGAGCAAGCCTCCATCGCTAACCCCGGTGACAAGGCGCTTCTTGCCGGTTACGGGCGAGCGCTGGCGGACAATGGCAATTTTCAGCAGGCCTTCGATGTCCTCGGCCGCGCCCATAGCCCGGACGATCCCGATTGGCGGATCCTCTCGGTGCAGGGGACTGCGCTCGATCAACTCGGCCGATACGAGGAAGCACGGCAGTACTACGCGAGCGCGTTGAAAATCGCGCCCGAAGAACCCACAGTGCTGTCCAATCTCGGCCTTTCCTATGTCCTTTCAAAAGATCTGCCCAAGGCGGAGGAGACTTTGCGCCGCGCCAATAGCCACGCAGCCGCCGATCCGCGCGTGCGGCTGAATTTGGCGCTGGTGGTTGGGCTGCAGGGGCGTGTTGCCGAGGCCGAGAGCCTTGTAAAGGCCGATCGACCGCCCGAGGAAGCGGCGGCGAACGTCGCTTACCTCAGGCGATTGCTGTCCCGGAAAGCGAATGCACATGCGGACGTGGACAAAATATTGGCGCCGGCTACCAAGCCGGCTGAATGACGGCAACGAAGGGGCATCGGGTCCTCCGGCGGTGATCCGACAGGCCTTGCCAAAGGCCGCGGTGCGCCACGCTAGGCCTTTTTGGCGCGCAACTTCCGGATGATTGGCGACAGGAACGAACCCCGCGGCCTTTTGGTTTCGCCGCGACCGGTCAACTGTTGCGCGATCTGCAGAAACATCTTGGTGGTGCGATGATTGGCGGAGATTTCCGCGATCATCTGGCCGTTGTTGGCCGCGGTACCGAACAATCGCGAATCGAAGGGGATAGAAGCGATCGGTGGGGTCTCGATGGTCTTGGTGAAACCGCGCGCGTCGATTTCCGGGCGCTTCGGCATGCGGACCTGGTTGAGACAATATAGCGGCGGCCGGTCGTTGGGCCGTGCCGATTTCAGCGTATTCAGCATGTTCCTTGTATTGCGGAGGTTGGCGAGGTCCGGCTCGGCAACGATCAAGATATCGTCCGCGCCGGCCAGAATGCGCTTGGTCCATCCCGACCACTGGTGCGGAACGTCGAGCACGATGCAGGGCGTCGTCAGGCGAAGCGTGTCGAAGATCGAGTCGAAGGCCTCGGCGCCGAAGTCGTAAACCCGATCGAGGGACGCCGGCGCCGCCAGCAGGCTGAGGTGGTCGGTGCACTTCGCGAGCAAGCGCTCCATGACAGTGGTATCGAGCCGCTCGGCCGAAAAGACCGCATTGGCGATACCCTGTAATGGATCCTGATTGTAATCGAGACTGGCAGTGCCGAAGGCGAGGTCGAGATCGATGACGACGGAATCCAGCGCGAGATCGCGCGCGACGGCCCAGGCGACGTTGTGGGCGATGGTGGATGCGCCGACGCCGCCCTTTGCGCCGACGATGGCGATGATCCGGCCGAGCGCTACGGCCTCCGACGCCGAGAACAGACTGCAAATCGAGCGCACCACGTCCAGCGGGATGACCGGCCCAATGACGTAGTCGCTGACGCCGCGACGCACGAGCTCGCGATAGGGCGCGGTATCGTGCGCGGTACCGATCACGACGACGCGGGTTCCGGGATCGCATACGGTTGCGAGTTCATCTAGGCCGGCGAGGATATCGCTGCTGCCTTCGGTCTCCAGGATGATCACGTTCGGCGTAGGCACGCTGTGATAGGTATCGATGGCGGTTGCCACGCCGCCCATTTTGACCGTGAGATGGGCCTTGCCGAGACGACGGTCTTCGCTCGCCGACTGCACGGCGGTTGCGGTTTCCACGGTCTCGCAAAAGGCCTGCACCGACACGCGAGGTGCCGGAGCGATGTAGTCGTCGGCGGCCGCCGCGGCGTCCGGCTGCTGTTCGGAATTGTGGCGGGCGTGTCTGATCATTTGCCGGTATCGCTGAGTTTGGCTCTCTCGGTCTCGGGATAGAGCGTCGTGGTGGGTTCGCCTTTGCGATATTTTTCGAAGCCTGCCGTGCGCCGCGCCGTATAGGCGGGCGTCTCAGGCCGCGGCTGCTCAAGGTCCGCCGGATTGTCGATCATCGCCGCCATGTTGCGCTGGGTGGCGCAGCCAAAATTGTAGTACGGCTTGTTATCGGAATAGCTCTTGTCCAGCAGCGAGGGTCCAAGATCCTCCGGCCACAGACCGCAAGGTCCGGCAACCGCCGCAATCCTTGGATAACTCAGCCTGATCGTCGCGAACGTTCGCGGGTCGTCCGGATGGTAGTGACGCACGGCAATTCCGCGTGGAGGCACGCCACTTGCCGCAAGCAGCGCCTTGACTTCCCGGAATGAACTCTCCGCCGCCCGTGCGTTCGGCGTATCGACCGGCACATCGACGACAATCGCACCGGTTCCTTCGCGAACCCATGTCTGGGCCAGTCCCAGGACGTCGGCGCGTTGCGAAGCGGACAGGCCGCCGCGGGCGTGACCGACGAAAATGACGATGGAGCGGTTGGCTTCCTCGATCGCGATCGGATGACGCGCGCGGTAATCGTCGGGAACGCTCGCTGTGACGACTTCGGTGTTGGTATATGTACAGGCGCCCAGCGCGGCTGAGAGGCCAACGAGCGCGCCTAGCAGGCGCAGGGTGCGATGGCGATCGACCGGTGTTGTGTTTGTCATCGTTCTGTCCTCGTCCCGCATGGGTCGGGCCGCCCCGTCTCAGTCAATGATGAAGCCGAAGTTGCCCTGGTAGCTTCCAGCAACCGGTTCGACGCGGCCGGAAATGCCGTAGATCCGGTTGATCTGGGCCAACAAAGTCGTTTGGGAATCCGACGCAGGCGCAAACCCGTCATCGGGACGTGACAGCTCTTTCTGCGCAACCGCCCGAACAACATAAGGCGTCACCAGAACCATCAATTCGGTTTCGTTGTTGACGAAGTCCTGGCTCCGGAAAAGCCCGCCAAGGATGGGCAACGCGTCCAGACCGGGCAATCCGTTGATGGCCTGCTTGGTCTGTTGCTGGATCAAGCCGGCCATCGCCATGGAGCCGCCCGACGGGATTTCCAGCGTGGTCTCCGCGCGTCGCGTCCGGATCGAGGGGATGGTGATGGAATTCGTCGTGGTCGTGGTGAGCGCCTGCGACACCGTGATCGAGTTGTCGCTCGACAATTCGGATACTTCGGTCATCACCCGCAGGCTGATCCGGCCCTCGCTCAGCACCACCGGCGTGAAGTTCAGCGAAATACCGAATTTCTTGTAGCTGATTTGGGTCGTACAGACATGCGTGGTGGGGTCGCAGGAATAACCTGCCGGAATCGGAAATTCGCCGCCGGCGATGAAGGTCGCGGACTCGCCCGAGATCGCCGTGAGATTGGGCTCGGCCAGTGTGCGCACGACGCCCGCGCTTTCCATCGCGCGCATGGTTGCGGTGACCGATGGCAGACCCTTGGTCAGGGCCGAAACGCCAAGGCCGTTCTCGGCGACAAGCGGAGCGCCATGGGCGGTGAACGGATTGCTGTTGTTGAAGTTTACGACCGCGGTGCCGTAATTCATGCTGGCGCTGAGATCGACCCCCATCTGCTTGATGATGTCGCGCCGCACTTCGGCGACCGTGACCTTCAGCATCACCTGATCGCGGCCCCGGACCGCGATCGAGTTGACGACCTTGTCGGCGCCACCGACCAGCCGCGCCGCGAGATCGCCCGCTTGCTGGGCCTCGATCGGGCTGGATACCGAACCGGTCAGGATCACGCCTTCGCCGACGCCCTCGATCTGGATTCCCGGCATCGATTGCCGCAACGCGGCGCGCACGCCGTTGAGGTCGCGTTTGACCGCGATGTCATACGCCGCAATCTGCTGGCCTTCGGCATCGAAGAAGACGACGTTGGTCTGACCAACCGCCGCGCCGATGATGTAGGCGCGCTGCGGAGAGCGGATGACAGCGTTGGCAATTTTGGGATCGGCGACCAGCACATCTTTGACATCGCGCGGCAAATCGACGATCACGGATTTACCGACCCCGAGCGCAAGAAAGCGTACCTTCGCTGCTGCGGCGCCGGCGATAAACGGTGTTTGCTCGGCCGCCACCACGGGCGTCAGGGCCGGATTAAGCGTCAGCGCCACCAGCGCCGAAAACGACAGGGCGCGGACCACCAAGGTCCGGATCGTCGGCTGATTTCCCCAGCTTTTCATGTCGAGCGTCCTTCCCAGTCACTTCTGTGTCGTCGTCGAACTTGGAACGCCGTAGCGAACCACGTTGACGCCATCGCCCTGCTTCGGGGCTGCTTGATCGTCGGTTTTGTTCTCGACCATGTTGACATCGGTAATGCTGCGCAGTGCCAGCGCCAGCGTGCCGGCCTGGCGCGCGCGGGCGAGCGTCTCGGCCTGTTCGGGCTTCAGCTCAAGCGTGACGGTCTTGCCGACCACGGTGTTCTGGCCGTCTTTTTCCTTGGGCGCCTGATCGATCGCGAGAACGCGAACATTCGACAGGATGATTTCCGAGTTGATGACGTCGGGTGCGCCGGAACGGGTGGGATTCTTGTCGCGCTTCGAAATGATCACATAGACCCGATAGTTCGGCAGGATAAAGCCGCCGGAGCCGGACTCAGTCGAGATTTCGGTCGAGATGGCGCGCATGCCGGTGGGCAGGATTGCCGCCATGAAGCCGGAGCCATTGGCCCTGACCAGCTTCAGCTCGCGGATCGGTTCGCCCGCGATGAATGGCGCGCGCGCGATCGAGCCGGCGATCTCGGTGGTCGCATCGGGGTGTTCGTTGCGGCGAATGAAGCCGCTGCTTGCGGTCGCCGCCGGCCAGCTCTGCCACTGCAGGTCTCCGGCCGCGACGGTTTGGCCAAGGCCGATGTCGGACCTGGCGACGAGAACGTCGACGGTTTGCAGTTGGGCAACCGGCTCAGCCGGCACAGACTTGTTGTCAGATCCGCTCGCAAGATAAGCGGCAACGCCGCCGGCACTGAGCGCGATGGTCAGGACGACAATGCGTGCGGTATACATACGCTTCACTATCTACTTTAACGCCGCAATGTCTGGACGACACGCGGCGGCAGCCTCGCCTACATGCATGACTAAGCAGCAAAGGTATAAGGGAACTTGCGGGGCGCGGGAGTTTGCCGAAAGCAGGTGAGGGATTTGTCCGCATGGTGAACGGAGCGTTATCGTTCGAGCGACGAACCCGCAAAATCCAGGTGGCCCGTATCGGCTGATCGAAACGTCCGGGTTCACCGGCAATGGCTTGGAGATCGAACGAGCGGTGACTTTCTGCGCTTAGCGCAATGCAGAACTGTCGTTGCGCGCAAAAAGCTGTCCGCTTCCTTCGGAAATGGCGGACATAGCGTGGACGCGCTTTGCCTTACGAGTCCAGGCTACGCAGCGTTGAACGCCGCAAACCCGCGCTCGAGATCGGCCTTGAGATCTCCGACATCCTCCAGCCCGATATGCAGCCGCAAGGTCGGGCCGCCCGGCGCCCATTTGGTGGCCGTGCGGTAGCCCTCGCAGTCGAAGGGAATAACGAGGCTCTCGAAGCCGCCCCAGGAATAGCCCATGCCGAACAATTTGACGGTGTCGAGCAGGGTATCGACGGCCTTTTGCGGCGCGGGCTTGAGAACGATACTGAACAGGCCGGAGGCGCCGCTAAAATCCCGCTTCCAGATCGCATGCCCCGGATCGTTTTCGAGGGCGGGATGCAGCACCCTGATGACCTCGGGCCGCGTCGCGAGCCATCGCGCCATTTCAAGCCCGGACCGGTGATGCTGTGCCAGCCGCACTGCGAGCGTGCGCAAACCACGGAGCGCCAGAAACACGTCGTCCGGCCCGGCGCAGACGCCGAGCAGCTGGATCGCTTCGGCAATCAAGGGCCAGGCCTTGGCGTTCGCCGAAATCGTTCCGAACATGATGTCGGAATGGCCACCGATATATTTGGTCGCGGCCTGTATGCTGATATCGACGCCTTGCTCCAGCGAGCGGTGATACAGCGGGGTCGCCCAGGTGTTGTCGTCGATCACAAGCGCGCCGCGCGCATGCACGACCGAAGCGATCGCGGGAATGTCTGGCATTTCGAAGGTTTGCGATCCCGGCGCTTCGGCCAGCACCGCCCTGGTATTGGGCTTGAACAGCTCGCCGATGCCGGCGCCGATCAACGGATCGAAATAAGTGGTCTCGACGCCATAACGGGCAAGCATGCCGTTGCAGAAGTTTCGCGTCGGGCGGTAGGCGTTGTCGCAAACCAGCAGATGGTCGCCTGACTTAAGCACCGCGAGCAGAGTGGTGGTAATCGCCGCCAGGCCTGAAGGCGCGATACCGACGCCGGCGCATTGCGGGCCTTCGAGCGCCATCAGCGCCTGCTGCAACGCCTTGGTGGTCGGCGTCCCCCGTCGGCCATACTGGAACTCGCCGCGATGGGCATGCAGGTCGTTCGCGGTCGGATAGAGCACGGTGGAACCACGGACCACCGGCGGATTGACGAATCCTTTCTGGGCCTTGGTGTCACGGCCCGCGGTTACCAGCGTGGTTTCCGGCCTTTGCGGGTTCGACCGCCCGTCGTCGTTTGAAGAACTCATGCGTCCGCCGCCACCAAAAGACCTTTTGCCGCAGCCACGACGCACTCGCAGGCCCGCCGGACGGCGGGTTCGGGCTGTGTTAGTTAATAACAGGACACAGAAGAGGGCCGTCAACCCCTTGACCCGGCTCGCCAGTCGTTCTGTGATGCGCGCCAGCTATTCCGTCGCCGCACGTTGAGGGGCCTGCCGCGACCTTCGATCCATCGCTCGACCAGTCTTTACGTGTTGAACTGCCTGTCAGGCTGGTGTTTGCAGCAATGGATCATGAGGGTTGGCCCTTCAGCGTACACGATGATGATAGTCAAAAAACGTTCCCGGACGACCCTTGAAAGGCTTTGCCATGAAACGCGTATCTCTGGTTGTTACCCTTGCT
>JAQGKJ010000116.1 GCA_028290165.1 Bradyrhizobium sp.
GTTGCTGGCCCTGGTCGACACTTCGGCGGCAATTGCGCAGTCGGCCGGTTCACGAAATCCAGCCCCCGCTGCGTCGATGAATTCGGATCCGCAAATGCTGCCCGAAGCGCCGATCGGGCACCGCCAGCCGCGCGCGGACCAGGTGCCCTCCGAGAAAAACCTGATGAACCCGAACGATCCAATGAACCGGCAGAATGCAGCCGTCGACCGCATAATCAACGGCATTTGCCGCGGTTGTTAAATATTGGCCCCTCACCTGATTGCCGGCCAACCACCTCTCCGGAGCTGCGCTTGCAGTGCGCGATGGCCGTAGCGCATCGCGTCACCACGAAATGACGTTGAGAGAACTGAATGTCGAAGACACCAAAGACTGCAACCCCGCCGCACAGCCGCCGGGATTTCCTCGGCCTGGCCATTCAGGGCTCGGCAGTGGCGGCAGCCGTTACCTTGCCCGGCGTTTCGGCCGCCGCGCAGACAAGAGGGCAAACCAGCATGGAAACAACAACATCGGAACACTACAGGCCCCCGGTTCGCTTCGGCCTGGGCGGTGTGCCGCTTGGCAATGAGTTCGCGGTCATCACGGAAAAGGACGCCTATGCCACGCTCGAAACGGCGTGGAGCGCGGGCGTCCGCTATTACGACACCTCGCCCTGGTATGGCCTCGGCCTGTGCGAGCGCCGGTTCGGCAATTTCCTCCACACCAGGGACCGCAGCGATTTTGTCCTCTCGTCCAAGGTGGGCAAGCTGCTCAAGGCGTCGCGGCACAATAACGCGAAGGAATATTTCCCCTTCACGCCGTCTCCGAACAACCTCGTCTACGACTACACGGCGGATGGCGTGAAGCGCTCGATCGAGGACAGTTTGCAACGGCTCGGCCTTGATGCGCTCGATATGGTCTTCGTGCACGACCTCTCGCCCGACAATCCCTACCTGCCGTCGCCCTGGGAGGAGCAATTCGAGATTGCGCGCAAGGGCGCCTTCCCTGCGCTGACGCGGATGCGCGAGCAAGGGATCATCAAGGGCTGGGGTCTCGGGGTGAACCGGCCGGAACCGATCACGAAGCTGCTGGAGGTCGCAGACCCGGATGTCTGCCTGCTCGCCTCGCAATATTCGCTGATCGACCACGAGCATGCGCTGCATCATGTTTTCCCGGCCGCGCGCGCCAAGGGCGTTTCATTCGTGGTGGGTTCGTCACTCAACGCCGGCTTCATCAGCGGCAGTCAGCGCTACAATTACGGCAAGGAAAACTACAAGATTCCGCAGCCCATCATCGCAAAGCGCGAACAGCTGCGGGAAGTAGCGGGAGCGCACGGCGTCGACCTCCGGACGGCGGCGCTGCAATTCTCCGCAACGCCCGATATTGCCTCGGCCCTGGTTGTCGGCGCCGCCAGCGAGCAGCAGATCGTCGCCGACTACAGTTCCATGCAGGTCAAGATCCCGGCGGAGTTCTGGGCGGAGCTGAAGCTGCGCAAGCTGATCGAACAGGACGCGCCTGTTCCGGCCTGACGGGCGCGTGAGGCTGTCGCTCGAATTCAGTATTTTGTGACGACGGCGTTGGGCGGCGCAAACATGTCGAACTTGTAGTTCTTGCCGACGCGGACGGTTGAAAAAGTGTCCTCGTCCGCATTTCGTCGCAAGTTTAATTCATACTATTTCTGACTTGGTTCGTAGAAGTGTTTTGAAAACAAATCAGGCGAGAGCCAAGCCTGGCCTCGGCAAATGCGAGCAGATTGTGCGGCACGCCGCTCTCGAACAGACTACCACGAATTGACTACCACGGAATGTCGGCTGTCGGACCGGAACTACAGGAACTACAATCGTGACCTTGAACTATTGGCCTCAAAGGTTATGGCCATGTTTGTCAATAGCATTCCAGTTGGTGTGGTCGGCGGCGCATATGATATCGCCGCAAACTACCTCAAGAGGATGGGTTGCATCCCGCCCGAGGTCGATCTTCACCCGCCGCTGTTTGACTCGATTGTGAGAGACTTTCGAGCAGGCCACCGGAATAAGTTGCGTCTTGCCAATCGTGCCATTGCGCGCTTCGAAACGGCCGCCGATGGTCTGGAACTGATATCGTGAGATTACGGAAGAGCGAATGGTCGGTGGAGGAGTTAGAACAACTCGCAGCCATTAGAACGCGACCGGAAACCGGCTGTTGAGCTAAATACCAGGAAGGAGAGACTGATGTTCAGATGAAATTTGATGCTCCTGCTGTTCTCAGGAAGTGGCCTTCACTCAATAGTAAACGCATCAGCAACAGGTGTCCCTACACCATTTCTGATGGCACTCTTGACGAGTGCATACGGCAGTTCATGTCCAAGCCCGCATCTCAACATCATTTGTACGATATCCGCACCGCTCCCCAGGGTGAGCTGATCACCGCTGTTCTGTCAGCCGAGCAAATCGTTGAACTCGCCCGGCTGCGGGATTTTCTTTAAGCTCGAAGAACTCGAAGCCTTAATCGGCTTCCTTCTTGGGAGGTTTTGGCGGGGTACGGGAACACGTCGCGCCACAGCTCCCGCTTCCTCGGCATGAACAAAAATTGCTGAAAAAATGCCCCCGAAGGCGGTCACTCTCAGCATCAAGTGGGTGTGAGAAGTGAGGCAGTTCACATTCGTGCGTCGCTGCTCGAGCTAATCAAAATGGTGGAGACCTTTCAACGCATCGGAACTGAACGGGAGGGTTCTTCCCATGAGGCGTCTGATGATTTCTGCTTTCGCATCTGTCGCTCTATTCGCCGCCGCGACCGCTATGCAGCGGCCTCCTCCGAGCGAGCTGTCGGCCGGAACCGCTGCGATGCCCTCGTTGCAGGAACTCCACACCGCGGCCGGCGTAAATAAGCTCCCGATCGAGGACTTTGAGGATATGTCGCTGGTCTATTCGACCGTGACGACGCGGCCCTGAAATGCAGACCCTGCCGCTTGATGAGCATTGCGGAATGCTGCGTAAAGCTTGTTGATATTGAATTTTCGTTTGCTGCGCCGCTATGCTTTTCGGCTTACAGGGCGCATCGTGCTCATCGAGGGCATATGGAGCGACGGAAATTCATAGCGCTTCTTGGCGGCGCGGGGGCGGTATGGCCTCTGAGGGCGCGTGCGCAACAGCCCGAGCGAATGCGGCGCATCGGCGTGCTCATGACCCTCAGCGAGAACGACCCGGAGGGACAGGCGCGCCTCGACGCCCTGCGGCAGGGTCTGAACCAACTCGGCTGGGCGGAAGGAAAGAACCTGGCGATCGAATATCGCTGGGCGGGCGGCAATATCGGGCGCCTTCGGGACTACACGGCTGAGCTCGTCGGGCTCGCACCGGATCTCATCGTCGCCAATAGTACGCCGGCGCTCGCCGCCCTCCACGCGGCGACCACGACCGTCCCGGTGGTGTTCGTGATGGTCGTCGATCCCGTCGGTCTTGGCTATATCGCGAGCCTCTCGCATCCCGGCGGCAACATTACCGGCTTTACCTACATGGAGGTCTCGCTGATCGGAAAGTGGCTGGACCTGCTCAAGGGGATCGCGCCCGCCATCACCCGCACCGCGTTTCTTTTCAATCCGGACACCGCGCCCTTTTACACAAGCTTTCTACGCACGTTCGAGTCCACTCCTCACCCGGTGGTGATGGAATTCGCAGCAGCCTCCGTGCCCACTGGCGGTGAGCTTGAACCGACGATTGCCTCGCTCGCGCGCGTGCCGGGCGGGAGCCTGATCGTCGGCGCCGATGCATCCAATATAGTGCGCCGTGAAGCGATCCTGCGGCTGGTCGCCCAGTACAAGCTGCCCACACTGTCGGCCTATCGGCAATTCGCCGAGGAAGGCGCGTTGATGTCGTATGGCCCTGACTCGGAGGAGATTTTTCGGCGGTCCGCATCCTATATCGACCGCATCCTGAAGGGAGAATCCCCGGCCAGTCTTCCGGCGCAGGCTCCAACCAAGTTCGAGTTCGTCATCAATCTCAAGACCGCCAAATCGCTCGGCCTGAGCGTGCCCGCGAACCTGCTGGCACTCTCCGATCGTGTGATCGAATGAGTGCGGTCACTTCCACTCACGGCACTTTCGGACTTGGGAGCTCGAATTGGCATGTCCGCTGATGGGGGCAAAGCGGAATTCGCGACAGCGTGTGTCAACGTCCGAAAATGACCCCAAAGCCGACCTTCGAAAGGTCCGCTCTTCGGCAAGGCAGATGAGCACCTCGCCACCGGGCATATGATGTTGCCGCGCTTTAGGCCGTCGATCGGGCTCCCTTCCGGTAAATGCCGATGCGTTGC
>JAQGKJ010000225.1 GCA_028290165.1 Bradyrhizobium sp.
AAGGCGATCGAGGCGCTTTCGGCGTCGATCAAGCTGGCGCGCGCCGGCTTGCGCGAGCCGGAAAAACCGATCGGCTCTTATTTGTTCTCGGGTCCCACGGGCGTCGGCAAGACCGAAGTGGCAAAGCAGCTCGCAGCCTCGCTGGGCGTCGAACTGATCCGCTTCGACATGTCGGAATATATGGAACGGCACACCGTGTCGCGCCTGATCGGCGCGCCTCCGGGCTATGTCGGCTTCGACCAGGGCGGCTTGCTCACCGATGGTGTCGATCAGCATCCGCATTGCGTGGTGCTACTCGACGAAATCGAGAAGGCGCATCCGGATCTCTACAACGTGCTGCTGCAGATCATGGATCACGGACGGCTGACCGATCATAACGGCAAGCAGGTCAATTTCCGCAATGTGATCCTGATCATGACAACCAATGCGGGCGCCGCCGATCTGGCGCGTCAGGCGTTCGGCTTCACGCGCAACAAGCGGGAAGGCGACGATCACGAGGCCATCAATCGCCAGTTCGCGCCGGAATTCCGTAACCGGCTCGATGCCATCATCTCGTTCGCGCATCTCAATGCCGAGGTGATCGGCATGGTGGTGGAGAAGTTCGTGCTACAGCTCGAGGCCCAGCTCGCGGACCGCGACGTCACCATTGAATTGTCCGAGCCCGCCAAGGCCTGGCTGATACAGCATGGCTACGACGAGCAAATGGGTGCACGGCCGATGGCGCGCGTGATCCAGGAGCACATCAAGAAGCCGCTGGCCGACGAAGTGCTGTTCGGCAAGCTGAAGGGCGGCGGCCACGTCCGCGTGGTGCTGGTCAAGGACGAGGCGGCTGCGGATGCGGCGCAGGAAAAAATCGGCTTCGAATTTGTCGAAGGACCGGTCACGCCGAAGCCGGAAAAGCTGCCCGGCGCGCGCAAGCGCACGGTGCCGCGCAAGCCGAAGCCGAGCGGTCCCAGCGGCGGCTCCAAGGGCCCGGCCTCACGAGGTCCGCTTGTCAAGGCGTGAGCGGCTGATATTTGCTAATTGAAAGAGCCGGCGCGTCGCAAGACCGCCGGCTTTTTGCTGGGCGATAGCCTGATCGAAACGCTCGTGCTCGTCAGGAACTGCTCAGCGCAATCTGCCTGAGGTCAGCGGCTAGATCATCCACCCGCTGCGGCTCGGCGTCCCAGGCGAACATGAACCGCGCCGCCCCTCCAATGAAGGTGTAAAATTGCCAGCCCCGGTTGCGCAGTGCCGTGGCTATCGCGTCGGGCATGCGAAGGAAAACCGCGTTGGCCTCGGTCGGAAACGCGATCTCCAATCCGGGCAGCCCGCTGATTTGTCCGGCGAGCCGTTGCGCACAGGCGTTGCCATGCTCCGCATTGCGAAGCCAGGCCCCGCTTTCGAGCATGCCGACCCAGGGCGCCGACAAAAAACGCATTTTCGACGCCAATTGCCCGGCCTGCTTGCATCGATAGTCGAAATCCTCCGCAAGACTGCGGTTGAAGAAAAGGATGGCCTCACCGGCCGCCATTCCGTTCTTGGTTCCGCCGAAGCAGAGCACATCGACGCCCGAGCGCCATGTCATCTCAGCCGGGCTGCATCCAAGGCTGGCGCAGGCATTGGCGAAGCGTGCGCCGTCCATGTGGAGGCTGAGACCGAGTTTGCGGCAGGTCGCCGAAATCGCCCGCAATTCGTCGAGGCTGTAGACCTGTCCGGTTTCCGTCGGCTGCGTGACCGTTACCACCCGAGGCTTGGGAAAATGAATATCCTTGCGGTTGGTCGCGACGGCGCGGATCGCTTCGGGTGTCAGTTTGCCGTCGGCGCATGGCGCCACCAGGAGCTTCGATCCGTTGGAGAAGAACTCCGGGGCACCGCACTCGTCCGTCTCGACGTGGGCTGCGTCCGAACAGATCACGCTGTGATAGGACTGGCACAGCGAAGCGAGCGCGAGTGAATTGGCCGCGGTGCCGTTGAAGGCGAAGAACACCTCGCAATTGGTCTCGAACAGCGCGCGAAAGGCGTCCGACGCCTTTGCCGTCCAGATGTCGTCGCCATAAGCCGGTGCGTGGCCCTGGTTCGCCTCGGCGGTCGCCGCCCAAGCTTCCGGGCAAATTCCGGAATAATTGTCGCTCGCGAATTGCTGGGGATCGCTGGTCATGCCGAACCGCCTTTGTCCATCAGGTTTGCTTCATCGAGGCAAAGCTGACGCAAGCGCGGCGGTGTCCCGTTGGTTGCCGGATCGGCCGCATCTCCCCTCGCGAGGACGCCACCTTGCTCGGGAGCAGGTTGGCGTTGAGCGTCAGCTCAACTCTTGATGTCGGTGATGCCAATAGATGGAAAAATCCGATGTGGCAAGTCTGGCGTCCCCTTGCGGCGTAAACCCGTCCCGAATCTCAGGCCTGCGGCCCCAGGGTGCTCAACCGCCGAGGAATGAGACCACATCCCATCTTCGTTTGGCTGCGCCAGTTTGCTATCTGTGATCTGTCTCACTGTATCCGCACTCAGAAACTCGGATCATGGCGTTGACGGTTGAACGGCTACATTCACGGTGAATCCCATGTCGCACTGGGGCCGGACTGCGCTAATCGTGAGCACGCTGGCATTGATTGGGTTTCTCGGTTCCACGCTCGGGAAGGGATCGATTCTTGCCGCTGACCTTTCGCTGCTGCCTCGACATTCCGAATCTCGACCGCCGGATGCTTCCGCAAAGGCTGAGATTCGGCTCGAAGATTTTGCGAAGGGACCGAATGCAGCCTGCACAGCGTGGACCGACGGCTGCCGCTCGTGCGGCAGTGTTCCTGACGGCGTTTTCTGTTCGAACGTAGGTATTGCGTGTCATCCATCGAAGCCGCGCTGCTCGCGCCCGTAAGTTCGGCGCGGTTTTCGGCCCGTTGGCTTGCGCGGACCTGCCGGCGGTTCGGCCTTCGCCGATGGACATCTTTGATACTGTGTTTGATGCTGTGCCGCAGGGGCAAACTGGAACGGGAGTCGTGAGAGCCTTAAGAGGACGCCAAGAGGTTAGTCGGTTTGACGGCAGCATTCGTGATCGGCTTCAGTTGCTTTGCGGCTGCCGCCGAAACGCCGACGTCTGAGTTGCTGGCAGCCTGCGACCGGGCGGCGGCCAGTCCATTCGACAAAGGCAGGCCGGCCGGAGTTGCCGGTGTCGCCAACGAAAAGATAGAACCCGAGACGGCAATTCAAGCCTGTGAAGCCGCGGCAAAGGCGGCGCCATCAGATGATCGGATCGCCATGCAGCTTGGTCGGGGGTATCTCGCCGCCAAGAACTACGATGCCGCGCGGATGCAATTCGACAGGGCGCACCGGATGGGCAACGCGCTCGCCGCAATTCAGCTCGCCATTTTCTATGAAAGAGGACTCGGCGGTCTTCCCGCGGATGACGTTGAGGCTTTGCGGCTTTACAAGCAAGCCGCCGATGGCGGCCTTTCCTTGGGACAACTCAGTGTGGGATATTTTTATCAATTCGGACGCGGCGGCCTAGCCAGGGATGAGAACGAGGCCACTCGTTTGTACAAGGAGGCAGCCGATCAGGGATACGATCTCGCGCAAAACGATCTTGGCACCCTCTACCAAAGGGGTCGCGGCGGACTTCCCCAGGATGACGTGCTGGCCGCGCGCTATTACAAGTTGGCCGCAGAGCAGGGAAATGCGCTGGGACGCAGCAATCTGGCTGCTTTCTACCGGGACGGGCGGGGCGGACTTCCCAAGGACGATGCGGAAGCGGCTCGCTTATATCAATTGGCCGCGGGTCAGAGTGTCCCGGCGGCGCTCGCAAATCTGGGAAAATTTATCAGGATGGACGCGGCGGGCTCACCAGGGACGATGTAAGGGCCGAACGCCTGTACAAGCTGGCCGCGGACAAGGGAAATGCTCTCGGCCAGAGTTTGCTCGCCCATTTTTATGAAAGTGGACGGGGCGGACTTCCGAAGTTGGACAGCGAAGCCGCACGCTTGCATCGGCTTGCGGCCGATTAGGGAAATGCGGAATCACAGGATGCCCTGGGCGCCTTCTATCAGGATGGCCGGGGTGGCCTGACGCAGGACCAGACCGAAGCTCTCCGCTATTACAAATTGGCGGCCGATCAGAAATTTGCGCCTGCGCAAACGCACCTTGGCACCTTCTACCAGGGTGGCCTGGCTGGGCTTCCCAAAGATGAGTCTGAAGCTGCCCGGCTGTTCAAACTGTCCGCCGGTCAGGGATATGCCCCCGGGCAATACAATCTTGCCCTCTATTATGAGCAAGGCCGCGGCGGACTCGCCAAAGACGATGCCGAGGCGGCGCGTCTGTTGAAACTGGCCGCCGATCAAGGGGATATCAGTGCGCAAAAAGAACTGGCAGAACTCGACAAACGTCAGCCGAAGTAGTTCGCAGCGTTGTCCTTGAGTCCCCGACGCAGCGCGTCACTTCCGGGAAACCCCGCCGACTGTTATCGTCCGCGAAAAGCAGTTGAAGGGAGGACCTCGCATGACGTCACCGGTCGTTCGCGCAACCAGTCGCCGCCGTTTTCTGCAATACCTTGCCGGAAGCCCATTGTTTGCCTCCGGCGCGCTGTCGGCTTATGGCTCGGAAGCGCCGTCCAAGCTGCCAGATCCGATGATCTGGGCGCCGGCCGGCGACGAACTCATCGGTACCCCGAAGCAGGCGATCAACGTCTTCGATTTTGAGCCGGTGGCCCGCAAGAACGTGCCGCCCGCGCATTTCGGCTACATGGCGTCCGGCCTCGATGACGAGGTCACGCTGCGCGCCAACCGCGAGGGGTTTTTGAAATTCCAGCTATCGCCGCACCGCCTCCATGACGTGTCCAAGGTCGACACCAGTGTGGAGCTGTTCGGCACCAGGTATGATTCGCCGATCTTCGTGTGTCCGACCGGCGGCAACCAGTTCTTTCACCCCGACGGCGAGGTTGCTGTCGCCAAGGCCGCGCGTGCCGGCAATCACCTGCAGATCCTGTCGACGTCGTCGAACTA
>JAQGKJ010000165.1 GCA_028290165.1 Bradyrhizobium sp.
CCGACGTGCCGTGCCCACTACCCCGGCGGATCGCGTGGGTGCGCGTGTCGATTACTTCCCCACACGTGCGGCCTTCCCCAAATGACCGGAGGGTCGGCATCCGCATTAGAACTTTCGAGGCCTGCTCAGGCTTCACTCTGTTACGGCCCATCGGTTCGCTCAGCAGCCCAAGGCCGCCTTTGTCGCAGGGCTCCGACCCAGCCAGTTACCCGGCCGTGCCGCCTGCCAGCTTCCGGACCAATCGACATTTATCCGGGTGAGACCCTCCCTCACTGATAGTTCGCGCCCTCGGGGCGCACGGTCAAAAGCGTCGTTTCCGCGATGTCGGCTGTGAGTCCGCTTTACCCTCAAGAACCGACATCGTCAGTTAGACCGGCCACGTCCGAAAAGCGCCAACTCCGGACTCATCAACTACCGGCGAAAGGAGTTGCTTGCCCGGCGGTGCAGCCGAGACCGGCTACCGCACAAAGCCATCGACGAGGGCAAACAGGGCGGCAAGACCTGCGGCTATTGCCGCCCACGCGCTCCGCTGACTCTGCTGATAGACGAGGCGCAACAGCGCCTTGGGGTGATCCACCCCGCTTGCCAAGCCCCGTTTGGCAGCATGACGTCGCGATAGTCGAACGCGAGCCGACAAAAACCACAGGATTGCGGCGGTTGCAGCGGATATCTCGGCGAGTATCTTGAGCGCTTCTTTCATCGATCTCATGATGTTCGCTTGCGAGATACTACCTCAGTGAGAGCATCTCGGCAGGATCCCGGGGGGATTGAGTGGCCGGGCCGCCGATGGGGTGCGGTGCGCAAAGGGCTTCGACCGCGGCTGCGCGCATCCTGGCATTCGGGGGCGGCAAGCAATGTTGATCTACATCAACGTCAGCTATCCCGATGCGCCCACGCTTTCTGATCAGCCGCACCTATGCCGCACTACGGCCAGCCGCGGGATGAGTTCATCAGCATTTTCAGGAGGATGCCATGAAGCAGAGTCGTCTTTCGATTAGGTCGGTAACGTTTGCAGGTTTTGCGGTGGGCCCTTTGCTGGGATTTGCGGGCGTGGCATTCAGCAGTGCGCCAGCGGGGGCAGTGGTGTACTGCCAGTATGTTGACTATCCGCCGAGTTGCGTAGCCAGGGCCGGCGTGGTGCTCAGGCCGCGTCCGGTCGCGCGCGCAGCCGTTCGGGCAGGAACGGTGAACTCACCCAATCGTGGCGGCCCCGTCAATCGCATCGGAGTTCGCTGAATTATTCGCAGGTTGCGGAAACCGGGCGATCAAGCGGCATCATCGAGTTCGTTCCCCAGAAGGCGATTTTGTCGCTGTCGACGAGCCCTGTTCAACTTGTTTGGCGGCGCGCGGTTGATCGATGAGAGAACGTCGCGCGCGTCGGTGGCTGTCGGGTCGGAGCGCATTACGCGTAATGATCGAAAGCCTGGTCCAGACACTCCCCGAACACCGTCATGCAGCGCTGTCAGTAGCCAAGCCTGCTCGATCGTGAAATCGAACGAAATTTCCCCTATCAGGAGGATTTGGCGCTTGCACAGATCGTGGATGTCGGGGCCTGAGAGGGCATTCCGGGAAAGTCAGCCACGGAGAGTGTTTTTGCACGCTCGGTTTGAGTCAACGGCGACTGGGCTGCAGCTGAAGGGATTATGGCAATGCCGGAGAATGGCGCAGTCGCTCACGCGCTCTTGGAAACCCCAAAAGCGTCGGACATCGCGTGAGGTCCGAAAAGTGCCAGAAACGGGCTCACTCAGTTACCTCATATGAACGAGCAAACGGGACAGGGCTGACGGACGGCGAGGAAAAAGAGGCGTCGGCTTCACCCCGTCCCCTGGCCCGCCGGCGGGACCACATACAGCGTCAGCGCAAAGACCGCGTAGATGAAGATGAGCAGGGCGCCGACGAACCAGGCCGAGCGCCCGCTGCTCGTAATGAAGCTCGCCGTCACGGTCGCAATCATCACCATGGTGACGGCGCCCGGCCAGAACTGCAGGCTCATCGGCGACGGTCCGACGACATAGCTGAGCAGCACCAGCGCGGGTGCGACGAACAGCGCGATCTGGGAGGCGCTGCCGAGCGCGATGCTGACGCTCATATCGAGGCGGTCCTTGCGCGCCGCAGAAAAGGCCACGGCAAACTCGGCGGCGGCGCCGACCAGTGAGACGATGATGAAGCCGACAAAGGCCGGGCTCATTCCGAAAGTTTCCGCCGCCTTCTGTACGGACTCGACAAAAATCTCACTCACCAGTGCAACCAGCACGGTGACGACGAGCAGCGTGCCGACCGCAAGGTCAATCGGCCAATGTTCCTCGCCCTCGCCATGCTCGGCGCTTGCGAACAATTCCTTGTGGGTCTTCAGCGAGAACAGCACGCCGAGCGCGTAGGCGATGATGAGCAGGATGGCGAGACCGACGCTAAGCTTCCGCATGACGGCCTCGCCCTGCGCGAGATCTAGGTCGGCGACCGCCGACGGGGCGAGCAGGGCGACGGTGGCCATCAGCAAGAGACCGGAGTAGAGCCGCGCGCCCGCACGGTTGTATTCTTGGACGTGATAGCGCAGGCCGCCGAGCAGCAGACAGGCACCAAGCATGAACAGGGCGTTGGTGACAATCGCGCCGGCAATCGACGCTTTCACGAGCATGTACTGGCCAGCGCGCAAGGCGGTGATCGCGATGATCAGCTCCGTTAGGTTTCCCAGCGTTGCATTGAGCAGCCCGCCGACGGCATCGCCGGTCTTGGCGGCAACCGCTTCGGTCGCGTGGCTGAGCAGGGCGGCCAGCGGCACGATGGCGAATACCGAAAGCACGAAGAGCAGCGTATGGGAATGCGGCGCCACCGCCTCCGCGACCATCACGGCCGGCACGAAGATCAGCATCCAGAGCAGCGGGGTGTGCTGGATTTGTTTGAGCAGGGGTTTCATGGCGGGCGCCGTCTCCATACTGGATGCGATGGCGGAAAATCCGGCCTCGTCGCGGGATCGGCATTGATCTGGCTCAACACGGACCCCCAGGCCGGGAAGGGCATGCTGCAGCCGTTTTTTTTGCCATCCCTCACAGAAAAATGTCGGCGTTGGGTGTGCGCCGTGCAAAGGCGGCGCTTTCCAGTGGGTGCAAGCCCCACCCGGCAACCGCTCCAGCCGGAAGCGATCGGAGCAGTCATGGAGGTAACGAAGTGGCTAAAGCCTTCGATTAGCGTGTCACGCATTGGTGACAGCGCGAGTGTGCAGGCCGCAACGCGAGTGAACGCCGAGCAATCCTCGAAAAGGACAATGCGCAGGTCGACCCGACAACCCTATCGGGGAAGAC
>JAQGKJ010000177.1 GCA_028290165.1 Bradyrhizobium sp.
TTAAAACCATTGCGCGGGGAATGCCGGGTGATTTCCGGTGTGACCGTGGTGACTAACGCGCGTGCTCTCTACCCTACACGCGCGGCTGCGGGCGCATTGGGCGCCCGGCATTCCCTGCGCCCTCTGAATTCTCAGGGGCAGGAATTCAAAGCAAGACTCGCGTGGAAGCGCGGCGAGATCGCGAAGCCGTGCGCGCGACTGACCTGGCTGTTTGATAATTGAATCTGTTGAGTTGGCAAAGGCGGGTCAACGTTGGAAACCGGGCGCGACGGCTTTCGCGCTCGCGCCGCTTCCACGCGCCCCGGCGCCGTGATATTGGCAAAATCCATGTCGCTGTCGTTCCTCCTGACCTCGCTGATCGTGGTCGCTTCCCCCGGCACCGGCGTGCTGTACACGCTGGCCGCAGCGCTGACGCGCGGCTCGCGGGCCAGCATCGCCGCGGCGTTCGGCTGCACGCTCGGGATCGTGCCGCACATGTGCGCGGCCATGCTCGGGCTTGCGGCCGTCCTGCATACCAGCGCGCTGGCGTTTGCGGCGCTGAAATGGTGCGGGGTGGTCTATCTCCTGTACATGGCCTGGCAGGCGCTGCGGGAAACCGGCGCGCTCGCGGTCGACGCGCGGCTCGATGCCCGCTCGTCCAGGCGCGTGATCGTCACCGGATTTCTGATCAATATTCTCAATCCGAAACTGTCGATCTTCTTCCTGGCGTTCCTGCCGCAATTCATCGGCGCGGATGAAGGCCACCCGCTGATGCGGATGCTGGAATTGAGCGGCGCGTTCATGGCGGTGACGTTGGCGGTATTCGTGGTCTACGGCCTGTTTGCGGCGTCCGTCCGCGACCGCATCGTGACGCGGCCGAAGGTGATGAGGTGGCTGCGCCGCGGTTTTGCTGGCGGCTTTGCCGCGCTCGGCGCGAAACTGGCGTTCGCGGAGCGGTAGCCGAGGCCCGCCATAGTCGTCATTGCGAGCGAAGCGAAGCAATCCATATCGCCGCAAGGAAAAGCTGGATTGCTTCGTCGCTTTGCTCCTCGCAACGACGGTAGAGGGGGTGCCGGCGCGGCCACCCCCAGAATCAAAAAGCGGGCCCAAGGCCCGCCGTCTTAAAAATCAATTCGCTTTCAGGCTGGGTGCCCGGGCGGAGCGAGGACGCTCCACCCGGGCTTGAAGGTTACTTCTTGGCCTTCTTGGATTTCTTCGCCTTCTTCGCCTTTTTCGCCTTCTTCGCTTTCTTAGCCATAGTATCCTCTCAGGGTTTAATGGATGGAAACGCGACACGAGGGATGCTAGGCGGAGGGCCAGCCTCGCAACATCCTCGAATGCAATCCCAACAGATTCGCGGCGCACTGCCCCATAGCGTCACGCTGCCGTCATCGCGTTATCCACAGCTGTTATGCGTTTTCGGAGTGTTTTTGTGCAAATTTGGACTCATCAGGCCGACCTCCATCAAATTTCTCACGCGAGTTGGATCGGGATGACAGCCGCTCAAGTCGGCGACGGGCATCCGGCGATGGCAGGTGCAACACGATTGCCGCCGCCCGCGCCGCCTCGCCAGGGTTAACGATGCGGCAATGCGGCAGCGCATTCTGCTCCGATCCGGAACATCAAATGCCGTTCTTCATCATTTCAAAACCACGGCGCGGATTGCTCCGCCGCGGTGAGAGTCCGTTAAGCGACGCTGGCGCATCCTGCCGTTAAGAAGACGGGGATCGTCATGGGTGGGCTGTTCGATAACAGGGGAGGCAGGGCCTTGCGCGCCCTGCATCGGTAATGCTGAGCGTTCCGACGCTGTGGACGGTGTTCGTCATCAATTTTCTCGCGCTGGGCCTGATCTGGGCCTATGTCGCGCGCAGTTACCCGAAACTGGTGGCAGCGCGGTTCTGGACCGGGTCTGCGCTCGCCGCGGCGGCCGGCGCGGCAACCGCGATGCTGCGCTTCGAAGTCGTTTCGCTGCTGCCGTTGCTCGCCGGCGGCACCATGTTGATTTTCGCCGCCTGCCTCGCCGCGATGGGCATCAAGCGGTTTTACGACCAGCCGGTCACCTGGCGCGGCACCGCGCTGATTACCGGACTGAGCTTCGCCGCCCTGACGTTCTTCATCGTCGGCTACGACAGCGTACAGATGCGGATCCTGGTCTATTCGCTGGCCCAGTCGGTGCCGCTGGCGATGACGCTGAAACTGTTGCTGTCGCGGCAGGATGGCCGCATCAATCCCGGCGCCCGGCTGGCAGGGATCGTCTCCGTTGTCATCATCGCCATCTATGCCATGCGCGCCGGCGGCAGTCTGTTTCGCATCGGCGGCGACTTCTCGTTCGTCCAGTCCAATCCGATGCAGTCGGTGCTGGTGCTGGCCCTGATGTTCCTGTCGATGGCGTGGAATTTCGGCTTCGTCTTGATGGCGATCGATCGCTTGCGCAACGAGGTCGCCGATCTGGCGCTGCTCGACGATCTCACCGGCGTCGCCAACCGGCGGCATCTGTTGCAGCGGCTCACGGAAGAATGCGCGCGGTCGGAGCGCAGCAGCGAGCCGTTTGCGCTCCTGGTGATCGATCTCGACGGCTTCAAGGCGATCAACGACACCCATGGCCACGCCGCCGGCGACGCCTGCCTGCAGCATTTCACCCTGATGGCGCAGACGAGGTTGCGGCCCGCCGACATGCTTGCCCGCACCGGGGGCGATGAATTCTGCATCGTGCTGCCGGCGTCGACCTTGCGCGAGGGCGCGATGATCGCCCGCCGCGTGCTGGAAGTGTGCCGCGACGATGCCGAGGCCTGCGTCGGCGCGGATATCCCGGTCGGCGTATCGATCGGGGTGGCGCAATGGACCAGGGAAATCGGCGCGTTCCCGGACCGGCTGATGGCCGCCGCCGACCACGCGCTCTACGCCGCCAAGAAGGAAGGCAAGAATCGCCTCGCGGTCTACGATCCGTCGCCGCCACCGCTGGCGCCCGAAATCCATAAATCCCCAATGCCGGAACGGGCGCTGCGCAAGCAGGCGTGAGCGTGCTAGACGCTGGACCATGAAGCTCCGCCTGCTGATGATCGTGCTCTGCGCCGTCGCGATCTCCGCTTCCAGTGCCGCGCAAACGCCCGAGCTAGGGAAAATCGCGCGCGCGTCGGGCATGCCCGAAATTCCCGGCCTGAAAATGGTCTGGCTCGCGCCATGGGGCGATGTGGCGAAGGCCCATCCCTGGCGCAATATCATCGTGCACCAGACCGAGGGGCCGGCGGGCTCGGCCCGCGGCGGCGCCGCTGAGCAGTCCAAAAACCCGACGCGGCGCGGCGTCACGGTCTGGGTCGAAACCGACGGCACGGTGTACTGGGCGGTCGCCGAAGACTTGGTGCCGACCCATGGTGACGGCGGCAACCGCAACGACAACAAATACATCGACAACGGCGCGACCTTTCACCAGGTGGTCGGCAACAATTCGATCGGCGTGGAATTCGCCGGCAACTATCCCGACGTGACGCGCGGCGCTACCGATGCCCAGATCGCGGCGTGGCGGATCCTGGTCGAGGTGCTGCGCGCGCGCTATCGTATTCCGCTCGAACGGGTCTATGCCCATAACTGGATCGACTACAAGGACGCGCGCTATTGCGAAGGCTGCGCGCTGGCGACGCTGGCCCGGCAGTGGGGAGAGTAGGGCGTCCTCAAATCGGCTGCGCCATCCAGCGGAAGATACGGTTGATCAGGCCGGGGCGCCGTCGGCGTCGCTCATGCTCGGGCGGCGCCTCATCCTCGGCGACGCAGCGATCGTAAAAATAATCCAGGAAGATGATGTCGTTCGGCTCGGTGACGGTGAAACTCTCGTCGGCGACAAAGACCGTGTAGGCGTAGAAAAACGGCCCGATAAAAGGCACCGAGGGCGGCGTGGCGCGGTCCTTCGAGATCACGAAACTCGCCGGCTCGAGCCCATGCGCGATCATGGCCTGCTCGAGCGCAGGCAGCCTGCGCATGAATTCAGCGGAAAACCCGCCCTCGATCGTTGATTGCAGCGTGATCGACACGGCTATCCCCCAGGTGAACGCTTCGCTGCCTTGGTCTAGCTCAGGACGCGGGAGGTTCAAGGCGGGTGGATGCCCCGCCTTGGCGGGGCATGATGACAACGCCAACAAAAAAGCCGGCGTTGCCGCCGGCTTTCCTGTCATTGTTCAATCCGCCAAATCAGTGCGCGGCTTCCAGGGCCGCCTGTTCCTGCCGGGCAATCGTGCCTTTGACGGCCGACTGCACCTTCTCGAAGGCGCGGACCTCGATCTGCCGCACGCGTTCGCGCGACACGCCGAATTCGGCGGCGAGGTCCTCCAGCGTCATCGGCTCTTCCGCCAGGCGCCGCGCCTCGAAGATGCGGCGTTCGCGCGGGTTGAGCACGCCGATGGCGCCGTTCAGCGCCTCGCGGCGATGATCGAACTCCTCGTGCTCGGCCATGATGGCTTCCTGGTTGGGCGA
>JAQGKJ010000207.1 GCA_028290165.1 Bradyrhizobium sp.
CGTTCGTCGGCATCATCTTGCTGATCGGCATCGTCAAGAAGAACGGCATCATGATGGTCGATTTTGCCCTCGACGCGGAACGCAACCGCGGGCTGTCCTCCGCCGACGCGATCTTCGAGGCCTGCAGCGCCCGGTTCCGGCCCATTCTGATGACGACGATGGCGGCTCTGTTCGCCGGCATTCCGCTCGTGATCGCGACCGGTCCCGGCACCGAGCTGCGCCGGCCGCTCGGCATCACCATCATTGGCGGCTTGTTCGTGTCGCAGATCCTCACTCTCTACACGACGCCGGTGATCTATCTGTTGATCGACAAGATGCGCAGACGATCGGAGCCTGCGGCTGTCGGGGCGCCGGCAGAATAGCTTTGAACCGCGCCGTCGCGGGGCGTATAGCGGGCGCATGTCAAAACAATCAGAGCCCGCGACCGGCGCCGCCATGGCGGAGGCGATCCCGGACTGCCCGCACTGCCAAAAGCCGCTGCCGCTGTGCATTTGCGACAGCATTACGCCGATCGAGAGCCGGGTTTCGCTGCTGATCCTGCAACATCCGCAGGAGCAGGACAGGGCACTTGGCACCGCGCGGCTGACCGCGCTGCATTTTGCCAATGCGGTGCTGAAAATCGGATTGTCGTGGCCGAGCCTGTCCAAGGCGTTGGGACGGCCGGTCCACGATCCCTCGCGCTGGGCGGTGCTCTATCTCGGCTCGGCGAAGGTCGCGGATCTCGAAACCGACCGCGATATCGTCGCGATCAACCGCAAGGGCGAGATCGAGGACAATCAGCGCGCCATCCTGAAAGACATCGAAGGCATCGTGCTGCTCGACGGCACCTGGAGCCAGGCCAAGGCGCTGTGGTGGCGCAACGCCTGGATGCTGAAGTGCCAGCGCGTCATTCTCGGCCCGGCGCATCCGTCCCGCTACGGCAAGCTGCGCCGCGAGCCGCGGCGCGACGGCTTGTCCACCATCGAGTCGGCGGCGATGATTTTGGCGGCGCTGGAAAAGCGGCCGGATATCGCCGAGACGCTGCACGCCAGTTTCGAGCGGATGCTGGCGAAATACCGTGAGGCGCAAAGCGTGCTGCCCGAGCTTGCGCCGAAGCCAAAACCCAAGCGCGACTACCGCCGCCGCAAGCGGGCGTGATTATTTCGCGCAAATGCGAAGCGTTCGCGCCTCGGTCCGGCAATAGCCGCGCGATCAAACTTGCAGGTTGCGAAAATATCCCCGTGGTCTTATTCCGGCCTCTAGTCGCCTTCTGTCGCGCCGTGGGGCGGCGTAACCGGAGATCCGATGTCGCCGACATCGCGTAAGTCGAAGAGGATGATCAGGCCTGGACCTGACCTGCTGCAGCGGGTCAACCAGGCATTTCTCGACTATGGCTACAGCGGGCTGTCGATGGTGGTGATGGCCAAGGGCTGCGGGTTTACGCAGCGCGCTCTATACTATTATTTTAACAACAAGGAAGACGCCTTCCGGGCGATGATTCAATACCGGAACGAGCAAGCCATTGAATTGGGGCTCGAAGCCGGAAAAGCGGTGCGGGCGAAGGGCGGCAGCGCTCTCGACATCCTCGCGGAAATCCTGGACATCCGTTACGGCGAGACCCGGAGGAGGGTCATGCGTTCGCCTCACACGGTCGAACTCAATGCCGAAGCCTTCAAGCGCTGCCGGGACAACATGATCCAGTCCGCGATTGCCTTCCAGGCCGAATTGGAAAAATTGATCCTCGATTTGCAGAACAGCCGGATGTTGAAGCTGAATGGCCGCTTCACCGCGGCGGAGATTGCCCAGGGGCTGGCCGATGGCGGGCGGGCCGTGAACCAGGCCCTGCCGCCGATCGAGGCTGAGGATTTCAAGGGGCGCTATCGCCAGATGTGCGAGATGGTGTTGTGTGGCAGCGTCACGATACCGCCCCCCAAACGGAAATAGCCGGGACGCGTCGCGCGGCACGCCGTGCCTCAATAACGGATCACGATGCCGGCAAAAATGCGCTCACCCCGTAACGGAGTGAAGCTGGTTGAGCGGTGGCTCCATTCGACGAAGCTGTAGCTGTCCGGCATGAAGTTGTTCCACGGCGTCAGATTGAAACGGCTGCCGACACCGTAATTGGTGGCGTGGACATCACCGACCTCGAGCTTGGTGGGCATTTCGTAAATCCGTTCTCCGGTCGAGGCAAAGGCATAAGGGATGACGCTCAGCCCGCCGGTCTGGATTGGAATCACGAAGACACGGCCGAGTTCGCCGCGGACCACCCAGGCGGTATCGCCGGGCAGGGCGCCGGCAGTGTATCCCGACAATGCGGTTGCGCCGGTAATGTCGAATTGTTCCGAGGTCAGCAGCGGGCGGCCGAGCGAGGTTTGGCCGGCCGCCGCAAGCGAAACGTAGAACTGCTCGGGCAGGGTCTGGTTGATGTCGAAGCGGCCGTCGAACTTCGTAAACACCGCATCGGCGCCCTGGCGCGACAGCGGCAGTAGCGGGCTTGCTTCGTCGGCCGCGCGCGCGCCGAACGCGTTGACGCCGCGCGAGTAGGTGCCGGCATAGGTGAACGTCATCCCGGCCTCGCGAAACCGCATGATGCCCTCGACGCCGCCGCGCGCGATC
>JAQGKJ010000214.1 GCA_028290165.1 Bradyrhizobium sp.
TCGAACACGGTCTTCAGCGCGGCCACGATCTCGCCGCCCAGCCGCTCAGTCTCTTCCGGCGGCAGCGCCGAATGGGTTTCCATATTGCTGGTTTTGACTTCGGGGTTCTTGGCTTCGACAGTTTCACTCATGAAAACAATTCCCGTGCCTTGATCAGCGCCTGTGCCAGATGATCGACTTCCTCCCGGGTATTATACATCCCGAACGAGGCGCGACACGTCGCCGTAACATTGAACCGCTCTAAAAGCGGCATCACGCAATGGGTGCCGGCCCGTACCGCGATGCCCTGCCGGTCGATCACGGTCGCGACATAGTGGGGATGGGCGCCCTTCATCTCGAACGAGATCACCGGACCCTTGCCGCGCGCGGTGCCGATCAGGCGCAGCGAGTTGATTTCGCGCAGGCGGTCCTGCGCATAGGTCAGAAGATCGTGCTCGTGCGCGGCGATGCGTTCCTTGCCGATCGAATTGACGTAATCGATCGCGGCGCCGAGCCCGATCGATTCCACGATCGCCGGCGTCCCCGCCTCGAACTTGTGCGGGGGATCACCATAGGTGACCCAGTCCCTCGCGACTTCGCGGATCATCTCGCCGCCGCCGTTATAGGGCCGCATCGCGACCAGATGTTCGTGCTTGGCGTAGAGCACGCCGATGCCGGTCGGGCCGTATAGCTTGTGGCCGGTGAAGACGTAGAAATCGGCGTCAATGTCCTGCACGTCGATCGCCAGATGAACCGCGGCCTGGCTGCCGTCGATCAAGACCGGGATGCCCCTGTTATGGGCGAGCTTCACCACATCCTTGACCGGCACGATGGTGCCGAGCGCATTCGACATCTGCGTGATCGCGACCAGTTTGGTACGCGGCGTCAGCGCCTTTTCGAATTCGTCGATCAGGAAATTACCGTCGTCATCGACGTCGACCCATTTGATGACGGCGCCATGACGCTCCCTGAGAAAATGCCAGGGCACGATATTGGAGTGATGCTCCATGATCGAGATCACGATCTCGTCGACGGCGTTGATGTTCGGCTCGCCCCATGAGTAGGCCACGAGGTTGATCGCCTCGGTCGCGTTGCGGGTGAAGACGATCTCCTCGTTACGTCGCGCGTTGAGAAACTTTGCCACTTTGGCGCGGCCGCCTTCATAGGCTTCGGTTGCGGCATTGGCGAGGTAATGCAGCCCGCGGTGCACGTTGGCGTATTCGCTCTTGTACGCCTCCGTCATGCGGTCAAGCACCAGATTGGGCTTCTGCGCGGAGGCGGCGTTGTCGAGATAGACCAGCGGCTTGCCGTAGACCTTGAGCGCAAGTGCGGGAAAGTCTTCCCGCACCCGGGCGACATCATAGGAACCATTGAGGACTGCCGGATGCATGGTCACCCCCGTGCCGCCAGCCAGCGCTGCGCCGCCGAGATGACAAGCTCGCGCAAAGCGTCGTTGGCGATGGATTCGATTGCCTCGCCGACGAACGCCTGGATCAGCAGCGCTTGCGCCTCCTTCTCGGAAAGGCCGCGGGCGCGCAGGTAAAACAATAGGCTTTCGTCGAGCGCGCCGGTGGTCGCGCCGTGGCCGCAGGTGACGTCGTCGGCAAAGATTTCCAGCTCCGGCTTGTTGTCGGCTTCGGCCTCGTCGGACAACAACAGCGCCCGCGTCATCATCTTGGCGTCGGTTTTCTGCGCCTTGGGGCGAACGATGATGCGGCCCTGGAACACCGAATGCCCGCGGTCATCGACCACCGAGCGGAAGATCTCGCGGCTGGCGCAATTTGGCACCGCATGATCCAGGAATAGTGTCGAGTCGGCGTGCTGGCGACCATTGAGCAGGTTGACGCCATTGGTCTCGACGCGGGAGCCCTCGCCGGCGAACGCGATCACGGCCTGATACCGGCTCACGCTCGAGCCGCTGGTCATGCCAAACGTGTTGAAATGGGCGTTGGCGCCGAGCGTCACCACGGACGACGAAATGTTGAAGGCCTCGCGGCCGTCTTCGATCAAGCGGACATGGTCAAGCCGCGCGCCGTCGCCGATCGAAATGATCAGGGAATCGTGGACCTGATAGGCTTTGGCGCCATCGGCCGCGATGTAGCTTTCCACAAGGGTCGCGCTCGCGGCCCTGCCGAGCCCAAACAACGAGCGCGTGAACATCGCCGAAGGCGTAGCGCCGCTGGCGATATGGACGATATGCAGGGGCTGCGTGAGCGCCGCGCCATCGGCGACCTCGATCACCAGACCATCCGCCATCATCGCGCTGTTCAGCGCCACCATGGCATCGGAGTTTTCGGGCGCGAACAATTGCGCATCGAGCGCGGCGTCGCCGGCTTCCAGCACTTCGCGCAGCGTGCGGACGGCAAGGCCGTTTTCCAGATTGCCGGTTTCGGACAGTTTTGGAGCGAATACCCCGTCCACCAGCACCAGCCGGCGCACGCCCGGGATCGCATGCAGCTTCAAGGCCGCTGCGGCGCGCTTGATTGCCGCCGCATCGGGTGCTGCCGCCGGCGGCAGCACCTCGCGCATCAGGGTGCGCAGATCGGTGTATTTCCAGTCCTCGATCCGTCGGTGCGGGAGCCCTGCGCGCTCGTAGGCCTCAAAGGCCTGCCGGCGTGCGTCGGCGATTTTGCCCGCGCCCGGCAGCCGGTCGCGCGCGACGGTGAGGATGTCGCTCAGCGCGTGTCCGGTCTCGGTTTTTGCCAGTGCAACATTCATCGTGATATCCGCTTGGGCCGTCAGGCCGCGTCTTCGAACTGCGTATAACCGGAAGCCTCGAGCTCCAGCGCCAGTTCCTTGTCGCCGCTCTTCACCACGCGACCCCTCGACATCACGTGCACGAAGTCGGGAATGATGTAGTTCAACAGCCGCTGATAATGCGTGATCACCACCATCGCCCGATCCGGCGAGCGCAGCGCATTGACGCCGTCGGCGGCAATCCGCAGCGCGTCGATGTCGAGGCCGGAATCCATCTCGTCGAGGATGCACAGGCTCGGCTCGAACAGTGCCATCTGCAGGATCTCGTTGCGCTTCTTTTCGCCGCCGGAGAACCCGACATTGACGCCACGCCGCAGCATGTCCTGGGGAATGTTGAGGGAAGCAGCGACCGCGCGGACTTTCTTCAGAAAGTCCGGCGTCGAAAATTCGCTCTCGCCGCGCGCCTTGCGCTGGGCGTTCAGCGCCGTGCGCAGGAAGGTCATGGTCGCAACGCCCGGAATTTCCACCGGATACTGGAACGCGAGGAACACGCCTTTGGCGGAACGCTCGTCGGGCGACATCGCGAGCAGGTCTTCGCCCTCGAACAGGATCTCGCCGCCGGTGACTTCGTAGCCGGGCTTGCCGGCGATCACATGTGACAGCGTCGATTTTCCAGAACCGTTCGGCCCCATGATGGCGTGCACCTCGCCCTTGTTCACGGTGAGCGAAAGCGCGTGGAGAATCTCACGCTCCTCGACACGAACCGTCAGGTCTTTTACTTCGAGTAGTGGCATTCTTTCTTTCCTAACTCGTCATCCTGAGGTGCGAGCCGACTTCGGCGAGCCTCGAAGGATGATCTCTCATATTTCAGCCATCCTTCGAGGCTTGGTTCGCAAGCACCTCAGGATGACGACTTTTATCCCACACTGCCTTCCAGCGAGATCGAGATCAGCTTCTGCGCTTCGACCGCGAATTCCATCGGCAGCTGCTGCAGCACGTCCTTCACAAAACCATTGACCACGAGGCCGACGGCTTCCTCTTGGCTCAGCCCGCGCTGCACGCAATAGAACAGGACGTCTTCGGAAATCTTCGACGTCGTCGCCTCATGCTCAAACAGCGCCGATGAATTCTTTGCCTCGATATAAGGCACAGTGTGCGCGCCGCATTTATCGCCGATCAGAAGCGAGTCGCAGGCTGTAAAATTGCGCGCGCCGGTCGCCTTGCGGTGCGCCGTGACGAGGCCCCGATAGGTGTTCTGGGAGACGCCGGCCGCAATGCCCTTGGAAATGATTCGGCTGGTGGTGTTCTTGCCGAGATGGATCATCTTGGTGCCAGAATCGACTTGCTGGTGGCCGTTCGAGATCGCGATCGAGTAAAACTCACCACGGGAATTGTCGCCGCGCAGGATGCAGCTCGGATATTTCCAGGTGATCGCCGACCCCGTCTCGACCTGGGTCCAGGAGATCTTCGAATTGTCGCCGCGGCAATCGCCACGTTTTGTCACGAAATTGTAGATGCCGCCCAGCCCTTCGGAATTGCCGGGATACCAGTTCTGCACCGTCGAATACTTTATTTCGGCATCGTCGAGCGTGACCAGTTCGACGACCGCTGCGTGCAACTGGTTCTCGTCGCGTTGCGGCGCCGTGCAGCCCTCGAGGTAGCTGACATAAGCACCCTTGTCGGCGATGATCAGCGTCCGCTCGAACTGCCCGGTGTTGCGCTCGTTGATACGGAAATAGGTCGACAGTTCCATCGGGCAGCGCACACCCGGCGGGACGTAAACGAACGAGCCGTCGGAGAACACCGCCGAATTCAGGGTGGCAAAGAAATTGTCCGAGGTCGGCACCACCGTGCCGAGATATTTCTTCACGAGATCGGGATGCTCGCGGATCGCCTCCGAGATCGGCATGAAGATCACCCCGGCCTGCTTCAGCTCTTTCTGGAACGTGGTCGCGACCGACACGGAATCGAAGACAGCATCGACCGCGATGCGCCGCTCGCCCTCGGGGCGAACGACGCCCTCCAGAACCTCGATCTCACGCAAGGGAATGCCGAGCTTCTCGTAGGTCTTCAGGATTTCCGGATCGACCTCGTCGAGGGAGCCGATCGTCTTCTTCGGCTTCGGCGCGGAATAATAATAGAGGTCCTGGTAATCGATCTTGGGATAGTTGACCCGCGCCCATTTCGGCTCGGTCATGGTCAGCCAGCGGCGATAGGCTTCCAGCCGCCATTCCAGCATCCAGGCCGGTTCGTTCTTTTTCGCTGAGATGAAGCGGACAGTATCTTCCGATAGACCCTTCGGGGCCTTGTCGGACTCGATAAGCGTCTCAAATCCATATCGATATTGATCGACGTCGATCCGGCGCACCCGATCGACGGTCTCTTGTACGGCCGCCATTCCATCCTCCGCTCGCGGTTTCAAGGACCGCGGTGGATCAATTCCGAAAGACTATTACGTTGTTTCTTGGAGGAAATCACCTGCTTAGAACCGTTCAAGCAGTGTTTCGTCGCCACCTTTAAGTAAGGTACCGGAGAGCTTTCGCCAAGCCTCAAGGCAAAGATCAATGTCCGCATCCGACGTAGACCAGCCCAGACTGAGCCGCACCGCTCCCTGCGCCAGTTTCGGGCCGAATCCCATGGCTTGCAGCACGTGCGACGGTTGAACCTTCCCTGAGGAACAAGCAGAACCAGAGGAAACGGCGATCCCGGCGAGGTCGAAGCCGATCACCGCGGTCTCCGCTTTGAGCCCTGGTGGAACCGTAAACAGCGTGGTATTCGGCAGGCGCGACGCGTCATCAGAGAAGACGATGCCGTCGCCCGATTGCCGCAGTCCCGCTTCAAGCCGGTTTCGCAGGCCCTCTAGACGAACGGCGTCTTTCTCCAGGGCCCCCATGGCGGCCTTCGCGGCGGCCCCAAAGCCCGCAATCCCCGCGACATTCTCGGTCCCCGCCCGGTGCCCCCGTTCCTGACCGCCGCCGCGCAGCAGCGGTTCAAATCCCAAGAGTCCCTCGGCAAGAACCAAGGCGCCCACACCCTTGGGACCGCCGATCTTGTGCGCCGAAAGCGTCACTAGATCGGCATTCATCACGTTGATATCAAAGGGTATTTTTCCGAAGGCCTGGATCGCGTCGACATGCAGCAGGCTGCCCGCGGCATGGACGATCTCGGCCGCATCCCTAACCGGCTGGATCGCGCCGGTTTCGTTGTTGGCTGACATCACCGACACCAGCGCGGGAGGCCCGCTTGCGAGCGCCGCGCGCAGATGGTCGAGGTCCAACAGCCCGGATTTCGTCACCTCGACGGTGCCGATCGCGGCGGTTGGAAACCGTCCACCCGCAAGCACGGAGACGTGCTCGATGGCCGAGACCAACAACCTCGTGACCGGAACCCCGGAAGCTCGCCGCAAGCCCGGTGTCAGCGCCAGCGCATTGGCCTCAGTCCCACCTGAGGTGAAGACGACATTTCGCGGCAGCGCGCCGAGCGCGGCTGAGATCGAGGCCCGGGCCTCCTCGACCAACCGGCGGGCCTGCCGGCCCTCGGCATGGACCGAGGAGGGATTGCCCTGGATATCCCATGCCGCGGCCATCGCTTCCCGGGCCTCCCGGCGAAGCGGCGTCGTC
>JAQGKJ010000234.1 GCA_028290165.1 Bradyrhizobium sp.
TCGACATCATCCCGTGGTCGCCCGACATCGCGACCTTCGTCGTCAACGCGCTGGCGCCCGCGGAGGTCGCCAAGGTGGTGATCGACGAGGACCGCGAGCGGATCGAGGTCGTGGTGCCCGACACCAATAACCAGTTGTCGCTGGCGATCGGCCGGCGCGGCCAGAACGTGCGGCTCGCGTCGCAACTGACGGGGTGGGATATCGACATTCTCACCGAACAGGAAGAGTCCGAGCGCCGTCAGGCCGATTTCGAGAACTCCACCCGGGTGTTCATGGAATCGCTCAACGTCGACGAAGTGGTCGGCCAATTGCTGGCGTCGGAAGGGTTTACATCGGTGGAGGAACTGGCGCTGGTCGACGTCAAGGAACTGGCAGGCATCGAAGGTTTTGACGAAGAAACCGCCAACGAACTGCAGAGCCGGGCCCGCGAATATCTGGAACAGCTCGAAAGCGAGCTCGAAAACAAACGTAAGGAGCTCGGTGTGGATGACGCTTTGAAGACGGTACCCGGCGTGACCTCGAAAATGCTGGTGAAATTCGGCGAGAACGACATCAAGACGGTCGAGGATCTGGCCGGTTGCGCCACCGACGATTTGGTCGGCTGGACCGAGCGCAAGGAAGGCGGCGAGCCGACCAAGCATGCCGGCATTCTCGATCCCAACGAAACCTCGCGCGACGACGCCGAGAACATGATCATGCAGGCGCGCGTTATCGCCGGCTGGATCACGGAGGCCGATCTCGCCAAGAAACCCGAGGAGGCCGAGGCCTCCGAAGAACAACCGGTCTAACGCGCGTGTTCCGCAAAAGTGACCACCGGTTTTGCGACCAGAACTCGCGCAGATGACAGGAGCCATGTCACCCGCATGCTCGCTATTGCTGACCCCGATCTCGACAACGGACCGCGGACCGACAGGTCCGCGACGATGCGGATGTGCGCGGTCATACGCGAAGTGCGGCCGATCGGCGAGCTGATCCGGTTTGTGGTATCCCCCCAGGGGGAGGTCATCCCGGATTTGAAGCGCAAGCTTCCCGGCCGGGGCCTGTGGGTTTCGGCCTCGCGTCAGGCGGTTGCGGAAGCGGTCCGGCGTCACCAATTTGGCAAAGGCTTCAAGCGCGACGTCCGCGTTGCGCCGACGCTCGCTGCCGATACGGAAGCCTTGCTGACACGCGGTGTGATCGAAGCGCTGGCCATGGCCGCCAAGGCGGGTCAGGTCGTTTCCGGCTTCGGCAAGGTCGAGGACGCCCTCAGGCAGCGGCAGGCCCAGGCCTCTGTTCAAGCCTTGGTCCACGCCGCGGACGGGGCCGCCGACGGAATCCGGAAATTGGACGCCATCGCCCGGCAAAATGCCGCGGTTAACGATGAATCGAACCCATTTCCGGTGGTCACGGCGCTGACCTCGGAACAATTGGATTTGGCACTGGGCCGGTCAAATGTGATACATGCTGCGCTGCTCGCGGGCCCGGCGAGCAAGACGTTCCTGTCGCGCAGCCAAATCCTGGTTCGATACCGGATGGCGGACGACGACAAGACAGCCGGTAAAACGGCCAAGAATTTGCCGATACAGACTGCGCGAACGCGCACGACGCAACAAGATTAGGACTGCTGAATGGTCGATAAAACGGTCGATAAAGCTACTGGCGAGAAGAAACTCAGTGTTCCGGCCAAAACCCTGACGCTCAAGCCGCGCGTCGAGACCGGCACTGTGAAACAGAGCTTCAGCCACGGCCGAACCAAGCAGGTCGTGGTCGAGAAACGCGGCAAGCGCCGCGTTGCCGGCGACGCGCCCGCAACAGAGATGCATGCGCCCGAGCCTGCCGTCGCCAAGGCGGCGCCGGCCAAGGCGCCGGCAGCCCGTCCCGCGCCGCCGCCGGTTCCGCCGCGCAGCGCGTCGGGCGTGGTGCTGCGCACGCTGACCGAGGATGAGCGCTCGGCCCGCGCCAGCGCGCTTGCCGACGCCAAAATGCGTGACGTCGAGGAGCGGCGGCTGGCGGAAGAGGAAGCCAAGCGGCGCAACAGCAAGGAAGGCATCGAGCAGGCCGAGCGCGAAGCTGCCGAAGCCCGCCGCAAGGCCGAAGAAGAACGCCACCGTCAGGACGAGGAAGCCAAGCGCAAGGCCGAGCTCGAAGCCAAGAAACGTTTTGGCGAAGCCGAAGCCCGTGCCGCAGCACCCGCCCGCGCCGCTGCCGCGCTGCCCGCCGCGCGCGCCCCCGGCATCGCCGCCGACATCTCAGATGAGGACGAAGGCCCGCGCCAGGTCCGTCGCGGCCCCGGCGGCGCCGTCCGCCCCGCGGCTCCTCCCAAGACCACCGCCAAGCCGGCGCCGCAGAAGCAGCGCGGACGCCTGACGCTGGTAACAGCGCTCAACGCCGATGACGTGCGCGAGCGTTCGATCGCCTCATTCCGCCGCCGCACCCAGCGGCTGAAGGGGCACGCCTCGAACGAGCCGAAGGAAAAGCTGGTTCGCGAAGTGGTCATCCCGGAAGCCATCAACATCCAGGAACTCGCCAACCGCATGTCCGAGCGCGCGGTCGACGTGATCCGGCTTTTGATGAAGCAGGGCGCGATGCACAAGATCACCGACGTGATCGATGCCGACACCGCGCAACTGATCGCCGAGGAACTCGGCCACACCGTCAAGCGCGTCGCCGCGGCCGACGTCGAGGAAGGCCTGTTCGACACCGTCGACGATTCCACCGACACCGAGCCGCGTTCGCCGGTCGTGACCGTGATGGGCCATGTCGATCACGGCAAGACTTCGCTGCTCGACGCGCTTCGCCATGCCAATGTGGTTTCAGGCGAAGCCGGCGGCATCACCCAGCATATCGGCGCCTATCAGGTGACCTCGCCGGAAAGCGGCAAGAAGATCACCTTCATCGACACCCCCGGCCACGCCGCGTTCACCGCGATGCGCGCCCGCGGCGCCAAGGTGACCGACATCGTGATCCTGGTGGTCGCCGCCGACGACGGCGTCATGCCTCAGACCGTCGAGGCGATCCATCACGCCAAGGCTGCCAAAGTCCCGATGATCGTCGCCATCAACAAGATCGACAAACCCGACTCGCGGCCGGACCGCGTGCGCACCGAACTGCTCCAGCACGAGGTTCAGGTCGAATCGCTCGGCGGCGACGTCGTCGATGTCGAGGTCTCCGCCAAGAACAAGACCAATCTCGACAAGCTGCTGGAGATGATCGCGCTGCAGGCCGAATTGCTCGACCTCAAGACCAATGCGG
>JAQGKJ010000275.1 GCA_028290165.1 Bradyrhizobium sp.
ATCTTCATCGCCGTGGTGGTGTTCGCGCCGGGCGGGATCACTGGCTTGTTGATGATGCATCGCCCGCTGCTGAAGGCTGGGACCCTGACCAGGATGCTGCCGAGCTACCTGATCGCCTTTGTGCCCACGCTGGCGATGATCGCGGGGCTGGTCCTGTCGCTCGAGACGATCGTGCATTACACCGTGAACCCCGGTGACGATTCCCACATCAAGGCCTTCGGCGTCGGCTTCGATGCCGCGAGCCCGTATCTATGGGCGCTCGCCGCCGTTCTCCTGATCGGCGGCTTCCTGGTTGCCCGCAAGACCTGGAGCTGGGTCGGCCACGCCTGGGACGGCGCCACCAGCGTGGCCCGCGAAAAGGGAATTGCCGCATGAGTGCAGCAATCGAACTGCGCGGGGTGGAAAAGAGTTTTGGCAATGTCGCCATCATTCGCAATATCACTCTGAGCATTGCACAGGGCGAACGCCACGCGCTGATCGGCCCGAACGGCGCCGGCAAATCGACAACCTTCAATCTGATCAGCGGATATATGGCACCGACGTCCGGCAGCGTACTGCTGCGCGGCCAGGTGATTTCCGGCCTGCCGCCCTATCAGATCAACCGCCGCGGGCTGTCGCGCAGCTTTCAGGTCACCAACGTTTTTGCCAATATGAGCGTGTGGGAAAACCTGCGCTGCGCGGTGCTGTGGTCGACCGGTCATCGCTACGCCTTCTGGAAGAATATCGACAATCTACCGGAAGTGCGCGACCGCACGGCGCAAATTCTGAAGGACATCAATCTGACGTCGCGGCGCGACGTGCCGGCGGGGCTATTGACCTATGCCGAACAGCGCGCGCTCGAGATCGGCATTACCATCGCCGGCGGCGCCGATGTCATTCTGCTGGATGAGCCGACCGCGGGCATGAGCCACGCCGAAACCGAACGCGCGGTCGCCCTGATCCGGCGCCTGACCGAAGGCCGCACGCTGCTGATCGTCGAACACGACATGAGCGTAGTGTTTGGCCTGGCCGACCGGATTTCAGTGCTGGTGTACGGTCAGATCATCGCTTCCGGCACACCCGAAGAGATTCGCGGCAATCCGAAAGTCCGGGAAGCCTATCTCGGCGAGGAAGCGGCGTGATGCTCGAAGTCGGGGATCTGCACGCCTATTACGGCAAGAGCCATATCCTGCAGGGCGTCGACATGCATATCGACGCCGGCGAGGTGGTGAGCCTGCTCGGGCGCAACGGCGTCGGACGCTCCACCACCGTCAAGGCGATCATGGGCGAAGTGCCGCCGCAGGGCTCGATCAGATTCAAGGGCAGCGAGATCGCGGGATTGCCGAGCTACCGGATCGCGCATCTGGGGCTCGGCTACGTGCCCGAGCATCGCGATATCTTCCCCGGCCTGACCGTGCGCCAGAACCTGATGCTTGGCATCAAGGATACCAGGCGAGCGGGCAAGTGGCGGCTCGAGGACATGCTCAAGATGTTTCCCAACCTCGCCGCCAGGGCCGATACGGCAGCCGGCGTGCTGTCGGGCGGCGAGAAGCAGATGCTGACAATTTGCCGCACGCTGATGGGCGATCCCGAACTTATCATGATTGACGAGCCCACCGAGGGGCTCGCGCCCCTGATCGTGCAACAGGTCGGCGACCTCATCGTCGAAATCGCGCGGCGCGGCGTCGCGATCCTGCTGGTGGAGCAGAAACTTTCGATCGCGATGCGGATATCGCACCGCGTCTACGTGATGGGGCACGGCCGCATCGTGTTCGAGGGCACGCCCGCCGAACTCAGGGACAACGAGGCCGTGCGCAAGGAATGGCTGGAAGTCTAGTCGCTTGCGCAAGATCTTAAGCGCAGAATAAGCAAAAATACCTTCTGCCAAGGCCCAAACGTTGGGGACCTGCCCCCCATAGTTGAATATGGTGACGGCTGCGGCGAGGGTAGGTTCGGCACACCGAACGGGACAGCCGCCAACAACCCAGAGCGTGCAAAACGCCGTTGTATAGACTGCAGCACGTATTCCGCTTGAGAAAACGGAGTATGCGCCAACGGGAGGGAATGCGTGGAACACGCTTTGGAAGTGCGCGGGGTATCACTTCGCTTCGGCGGCGTGCGTGCGCTCAGCGATGTCAATTTTGGCGTGAACGATGGCGAGCTGTTCTCGATCATCGGCCCCAACGGCGCCGGAAAGACCTCGATCGTCAACTGCATCTCGGGCCGCTACCGGCCGACCGAAGGCAAATTGTTCTATCGCGGGCAGGATATCACCGCGCTCAACCCGAACGCCCGGCCCCGGCTCGGCATCGGCCGCACCTTCCAGAACCTGGCGCTGTTTCATCATATGAGCGTGCTCGACAACATCATGGTCGGGCGGCATCACCTTTTGAAAAATAACTTCATCACGGGATCGCTGTACTGGCTGACCGGCGCGCGGCGCGAAGAACTCGAGCATCGCCGCAAGGTGGAAGAAATCATCGATTTCCTCGACCTGCAGTCGGTGCGCAAGACCGTCGCCGGCACGCTGCCTTACGGTTTGCGCAAACGCGTCGAGCTCGCGCGCGCCATGGCGCTGGAGCCGCAACTGATCCTGCTCGACGAACCCATGGCCGGCATGAACTTCGAGGAAAAGGAGGACATGGCGCGCTACATCGTCGATCTCAACGAAGAGTTCGGCATGACGGTCATGATGATCGAGCACGACATGGGCGTGGTGATGGATATCTCCCACCGCGTCATGGTGCTGGATTTCGGCCGCAAGATCGCGGAAGGCGATCCGGCCGCGGTGCTCGCCGATCCCCATGTGAAACGCGCCTATCTCGGCGAAGAGGACGAGGTCCTGGCCGATCCCGACGACACGCCGGCGCCCGCGGAGACTGCGGCATGATGGATTACGCCGGCCGCGTTGCAGAGGCCGATACCTATCCAAAACTGCTACGTTTGAACGCACGCGAACATGGCGGCGAAGTCGCGCTGCGCGAAAAGGATTTCGGACTTTGGCGGCTTTTCACCTGGAACGATTATCAGAAGCGGGTGCACGATTTCGCCCTCGGCATGGTCGAGCTAGGCCTCGGCCGCGGCGACGTCATCGGCATCATCGGCGATAACCGGCCGGACTGGGTCTCGGCGGAAATCGCCACCCACGCCATCGGCGCCATGTCACTCGGCCTCTATCGCGACGTACTGGATGAGGAAGCCGCCTATCTCCTGAGCTATGGCGAAGCCAGGCTGGTATTCGCCGAGGACGAGGAGCAGGTCGACAAGCTGTTGACGCTGGCCGACCGCGTGCCCAATCTCAAGCACATCGTCTATTCCGATCCGCGCGGCATGCGGAAATATGACGATCCCCGCCTGATGGAGGCCGGCAAGCTCGCGAGCTTGGGCCGCGACCGCGCCGCCCGCGAGCCCGATCTTTACGACAGGCTGGTGGATGCAACCAAGGGCGAGGACGTCGCGATCCTCTGCACCACCTCCGGCACCACGGCCAATCCCAAACTGGCGATGTTAGCCGCCGGGGGAGTTCTGCGGCATTGCGCGACGTATCTCGCCTTCGATCCCAAAGGGCCGGACGACGAATATGTTTCGGTGCTGCCGCTGCCCTGGATCATGGAACAGATCTACGTGCTCGGCAAAGGCCTGCTGTGCCGGATGAAGGTCAACTTCGTCGAGCAGCCCGACACCATGATGAACGATTTCCGCGAGATCGCGCCGACTTTTGTTCTTTTCGCGCCGCGGGTTTGGGAATCCATCGCCGCCGACGTGCGCGCGGGCGTGATGGATTCCTCCCCGCTCAAGCAAAGCCTCTATGAGCTCGGCATGAAGACGGGGCTGGCGGCGCTGGCTCACGGTAAGCATTCGACCATCGCGGATCTCGTGCTGTTCCGCGCGTTGCGCGATCGTCTTGGCTTCAATCGCTTGCGCTCGGCGGCGACCGGGGGTGCCGCGCTCGGGCCCGACACCTTCAAATTCTTTCAGGCCATGGGCGTGCCGCTGCGTACGCTCTACGGCCAGACCGAATTGTTAGGCGCCTACACGCTGCATCCTTTTGGCCAGGTTGATCCTGATACCACCGGCGTGGCCATGGCCGACAACATCGAAATTCGCGTCGAGAATCCGGATATCCACGGCGTCGGCGAGATCGTGGTGCGCCATCCCAACATGTTTCTCGGCTACTACAAGAACCCGGAAGCTTCAGCCGCCGACATCAAGGACGGCTGGATGCACTCGGGCGACGCCGGCTATTTCAACGATAACAAGCAGCTCGTGGTGATCGACCGCATCAAGGATCTTGCGGAAACCGCGCGAGGCGAACGCTTCTCGCCGCAATATCTCGAGAACAAGCTGAAATTCTCGCCCTACATCGCCGAGACCGTGGTGCTGGGCGCCGGCCGCGACGCGCTGGCGGCCATGATCTGTATCCGCTTCTCGATCATCTCGAAATGGGCGGAGAAGAACCGAATCTCGTTCACCACCTATACCGACCTCGCCTCGCGCCCCGAGGTCTACGCGTTGCTGCGCAAGGAGGTCGAAACCGTCAACGCCACGCTGCCGCCGGCGCAGCGCATCTCAAGATTCCTTTTGCTCTACAAGGAGCTCGACGCCGACGACGGCGAGCTCACGCGCACCCGAAAAGTCCGCCGCAGCGTCATCAACGAGAAATACGCAGACATCATCGACGCGATCTATGGCGGCAAGCGCGACATTCCCGTCGATACCGTGATCCGCTTCCAGGACGGCACAACCCAGCGCATCCGCACCACGCTCAGAGTGGTCGACCTTTCGCGCGACGTACCGCTCGCGGAGGCCGCGGAATGAGGCGCAGATTGTCGGCATATCCGGTCGTCATGCGCGGGCTTGACCCGCGCATCCGTCCCCTTTGCAAAATGAATTTCCTTGAACGATGGATTGCCGGGTCAAGCCCGGCAATGACGAATTTTAGATCGGGCGCGTCTCAATGAACCTCCAGTTTCTGATCCAGCTTCTGGTCAACGGCCTCGTAGTCGGCACGCTTTATGGCGTGGTCGCGATGTCGTTTGTGCTGATCTATAAGGCGACGCAGGTCGTGAACTTCGCGCAAGGCGAATTGCTGCTGGTCGGCGCCTGGGTGTGCTGGGCGCTATTGACCAAATATCAGGTGCCGTTCTGGGTCGGCATGCCGGTGACGCTGGTGTTCATGTTCCTATTCGGCATCGCGATCCAGATTGTGATCCTGCGGCCGATGATCGGCGAGCCGATCATCTCGGTAATCATGGTCACGATCGGGCTGTCAACGGTGTTTCAGGCCGCGTTGAAATGGATCTTCGGCGTCAATCCGCAGCCGTTCCCGCGCGTGTTCACCAGCCAGTCCGTGAATCTGCTGGGCCTGCAAATCCAGACCGTCTATGTGATGAGCCTCGTCGTGTCAGTGGCGATGATGGTCGGCATGGCGTGGTTCTTCCGGGTCTCGAAATACGGGCTGGCGATGCGCGCCACCGCGTTCAACCAACAGGTGGCGCAGTCGCTCGGCATCTCCGTGAAAAGTGTATTCGCGATGGCGTGGGCGATCTCGGCGACCGTCTCGGCAGTCGCGGGTGTGGTGGTCGCCGTCGTCAACGGCGTGTCGTCGGGCCTGTCGGCCTACGGCATCAAGGTGTTTCCGGCAGCGATCCTGGGCGGGCTCGACTCGATCGGTGGCGCCGTGCTCGGCGGCATCATCATCGGGCTGCTGGAAAACATCGCGCAATATGTCGACAGCGAATATCTGCACTGGGGCAATCTATATGAGATCGCACCGTTCTACGTGCTGATCATCATCCTGATGATCAAACCCTACGGCCTGTTCGGCACCCACGATATCGAGCGGATATAGAAATGGCAGGCCCCTCTCTCATACCGGCCGGCGATTACCGCACCTCGTATGCGGCCGACACCACGATCTTTCCGACCACCACCAGCCGTAACGCCGCGCTGTTCGGCATCGTGCTGATTTGTTTTGCGCCGCAGCTGCTGACCGAATACTGGCTGAGCATCCTGATCCAGATCGGCATTTTTGCGATCGCAGCGCTTGGGCTGAACATTCTGGTCGGCTTCACCGGGCAGATCTCGATCGGACACGCCGCGTTCTTTTTGTTCGGCGCCTTTACCTCGGCCTATATCTCGAACAACCTGCCGATCCCGGTATTCTTCGCCATTCCACTCGCGGGAGTTGTCACCGCGTTGGTCGGGCTGATCTTCGGTGTGCCGGCGGCGCGGCTGAAGGGACTTTATCTCGTCATCGCGACACTGGCCGCGCAATACATCCTGCTCGACTTCTTCTCGCGCGCCGACTGGTTTTCCGGCGGCTCGGTACCGGCCAGCGCCAACCCGTTCTCGATCTTCGGCTACATTTTTCGCGGCGACCGGCAATATTTTTATGTGGTGCTGGCCTACCTGCGGGTGAGCTATCTGCTCGTCACCAATTTGATGCGCACCCGCGACGGCCGCGCGCTGGTCGCGATCCGCGATCACTATCTCTCCGCCGAGATCATGGGCATCAACTT
>JAQGKJ010000281.1 GCA_028290165.1 Bradyrhizobium sp.
GCTCTTCCGATCTATAGATCAGCTCGCTGGTCGCGGTGATCCAGACATGCGGATGCGCCTGTGCCGTGCTCGCGCCGAGCGCGCCGGCGAGTAGCAGCAGGAGACCCACGAGCCGGCGCATCGATCGGTTCACTTCAGGCGGCCTCGGGTTCCAGCAGGCCGCGGCGGCGCAGCAGCGCGTCGGGCTCCGGCTCCCGGCCGCGGAAGGCGACATAGGCGTCTTCGGGATCGCGCGAACCGCCCGAGGAATAGATGTCGTCGTGCAGGCGTTTGGCGACCTCAGGGTCGAAGATGTTGCCGGCCTCCTCGAAGGCGCCGAACGCATCCGCGTCCATCACCTCCGACCACATGTAGCTGTAATAGCCCGAGGCATAATGATCGCCGGAAAAGATATGGCCGAATTGCTGCGGCCGGTGTCGCATGGCGATTTCCGCCGGCATGCCGATCTTTTCCAGCTCAGTGCGCTCGAATGCCCGCACATCAGGGATCGCCGAGGCCGGCTGGGTGTGGAATTCGAGGTCGATGAGCGCCGAGGAGACGAACTCTACCGTGGCAAAACCCTGGTTGAATTTGCGCGCGGCGAGGAAGCGTTGCAGCAGATCGTCCGGCAGCGGCTCGTCGGTCTGGTAGTGCCGGGCAAATTGCCGCAGCACCTCCGGCTGCTCCTGCCAGTGCTCGTAAAGCTGCGAGGGCAACTCGACGAAATCGGTGAACACGCTGGTGCCGGACAGCGAAGGATAGGTCACGTTCGAGAGCATCCCGTGCAGGCCGTGGCCGAATTCGTGGAACAGGGTGCGCGCGTCGTCCGGCGACAATAGCGAGGGCTGGCCATCGGCGCCCTTGGAGAAATTGCAGACATTGAGGATCAGGGGAGCAATGTCGCCATCGAGCTTCTGCTGGTCGCGCAGCGAGGTCATCCAGGCGCCGGAGCGTTTTGAAGGCCGGGCAAAGTAGTCGCCGTAGAACAGCGCCTTGTGCCGGCCGGCGCTATCGCTGACCTCCCAGACCCGCACGTCGGGATGCCAGACCGGGATATCCTTGCGCTCGGCAAAACTCACCCCGAACAGGCGGGTCGCGCAGTCGAAGGCGGCCTCGATCATGCGGTCGAGCGAGAGATAGGGCTTTATCGCCGCATCATCGAAATTGGCGCGGCGCTGCCGCAGCTTTTCAGCGTAGTAGCGCCAGTCCCATGGCGCGAGGGAAAAATTGCCACCCTCCTCCGCGGCCAGCGCCTGCAGGGCGTCGCGATCGGCCAGCGCCCGGGCCCGCGCGGGCTTCCAGACCCGCTCCAGCAGGCCGCGCACGGCCTCGGGCGTCTTGGCCATCGAGTCCTCCAGCCGGTAGGCGGCGAAGGTGGGAAAGCCGAGCAGCCTGGCGCTCTCCTCGCGGAGCTGAAGGATCTCGACGATGGCGGCGTTATTGTCGTTGGCGTTGTCGTTGTCGCCGCGCGCGATGAAGGCCTTGTAGACCTTTTCGCGCAGGTCGCGGCGATTAGAGCTCTTCAGGAACGGCTCGACGGAAGAGCGCGACAGCGTCACGATCGCCTTGCCTTCCATGCCACGCTCGCTGGCGGCGGCCCTGGCGGCTGGGACAAAACTGTCCGGAAGGCCGTCGAAATCGGCCTCGCCGAGCTCCATGAACCATTCTTGTTCGTCGCCGAGCAAATGGTGGCTGAACGTAGTCCCGAGATGGGCCAGCCGCTCGTTGATCTCGGCCATCCGCGCCTTCGCGGCATCGTCGAGGCCGGCGCCGGAGCGATGGAAACGGGTATAGGTCCGCTCCAGCAGCCGCATCTCTTCGCCCGTCAGAGCGAGGGTAGCGCGGTTCTCGTGGAGCAAGGCGATCCGGCCGAACAGCACCGCGTTCATCATGATCGGGTTCCAGTGCCGCGCCATTCTGAGCGACACCTCCTTGTCGATCTCGAGCAGGGCTGGGTTGGAATGCGCCGACACCAGGTCATAAAACACCGCCGACACCTTGGAGAGCAGTTTTCCGGAGCGCTCCAGCGCGGTGATCGTATTTGCAAAATCCGGCGTCGCCGGGTCGTGCTCGATCGCCACGATCTCGCCGGCGTGGTCGGCGAAGGCCTGCTCGAAGGCGGGGAGGAAATGTTCGGGCGCAATCTCCGAGAACGGCGGCGTCTCGAACGGCGTTTGCCACGCCTTCAAGAGCGGGTTTGCCTGGGCTTGCGAACTGCCCGCCGATTGCAAGGTTCCTGACATGACGATTCCCATTTTCGTCGCAAATTTGATGGCGCAACCTATATCACGCGATGGGGCTTTTTTGAGCCTTTTACGCTTGATAGAACCGCACTTTTCAGAGAGATTGCGGCCCCAAACAGGACCTTGATCCATGAGCTCACAGCCTTCTCCGACCAGCGCCCGCCAGATCATCTGGCCCAGCGTGATCACCGTGATCAGCGCGGCGATCCTGATCGGCGCCGAAGTGTTCGGCGCGGCATTCGCCGGCGGCTGGGCGCTCGCGATCCTGTTCGGTCTCGACGACACCGGTGCGCACATCCTCCAGGCCGTGCTGTTCGCGCTCGGCGTCCTAGTGATGGCGGCCTTCATCCGAGCCGCGCAGCGCGTCGAGCCGTTTACGCGGCGCGCTTAAGTCGGCTCACGCACAAAGGCGCGCGGCTACTTGCCTCGACTTCGTTAGAGAAACTTCTTAACGCCTGTTCACATTCAACGTCGCGCGCACGCACTGAGCCGCCGCATCGCAAGCACCTGTTAGGGAAATTTCCCCACAGGCTAAAAAAATTGTTGCGTAGCCGACTCAAAACCCTTATTTGCAGAATTGCCCAATTTCGCACGTGCCTGTGGTCGTGTGTCAGTCGGTAGGTATCCGGACAAGAGGCCGGACAGCCGCCAAGGGATGAAGAACCGAGGGTCGCTCAAGTCGAAAGCTTGATAGGCCAGCATCTCTCTCAAGAGATGCCGTTGAAGGTCTCTTCGCTCCTTGCAACCGTGACTGGCAGCCGGAGGCGAACCGGCGCACCTCGTTCTCAACGGGGGACGCGACTTAAAGCAACGACGGAT
>JAQGKJ010000283.1 GCA_028290165.1 Bradyrhizobium sp.
CGTCCATCGCATCCAACCCCGCGTCCGTGACGATCGCGATACGCCCCTCTGTGGGGTGGGACGGCGGGAGTTGTAGATTTGATTTGCCCGACGGGGAAAGCGAAATATTTTTGCAAACGGGACTGGACAGAAAATCACCACCGCCGCTGATTTGCCCGTCAGGCAAAATCAGGGGCGAGCTGCGCACCAAGCCAAGCTAATCCAAGGTCGCCGTCGATGCCGTTCTGTTCCTGGAACAGGCCAGCTTTGTGACAGGCGAAATCGTGCATGTCGACGGCGGCCAGAACGCTGGCCATTGAAACGATCGATCGATTGTCCCATCTCATATAGGCCGGTCTTCAGTTGCTCGGACACTTCCGGAAACATCGCGGTGGCAGAGGCCTACGAAATCATTGACCACAGCTACGACGTCGTGATCGTCGGTGCTGGCGGCGCGGGGCTGCGCGCCGCGCTCGGAATGGCATCGTCAGGCCTGAAGACGGCTTGCATCACCAAGGTTTTCCCCACACGCAGTCATACCGTCGCGGCGCAAGGCGGCATGGCGGCGTCTCTCGGGAATATGGGCGATGGCGACAATTGGCGTTTCCACATGTACGACACGGTCAAGGGCTCCGATTGGCTCGGCGACCAGGACGCCATCGAGTACATGTGCCGGGAGGCAGTGCCTGCGGTGCTCGAGCTCGAACACTATGGCGTTCCTTTCTCGCGCATCGAAGATGGCCGAATCTATCAGCGTCCCTTTGGCGGCCAGACGATCGGCTACGGTAAACAAATGGCACAGCGCACCTGTGCCGCGGCCGACCGAACCGGCCACGCCATTCTGCACACGCTCTACCAGCAGTGCCTGAAGCACAAGACCGAGTTCTTCGTCGAATATCTGGCGCTCGATCTGTTGATGGACGACGACGGCGCTTGCCGCGGCATGCTTGCCTGGAACCTGGAGGATGGGACGCTGCACCGTTTTCGTGCCGGGCGAACCGTTTTGGCAACCGGCGGCTACGGCCGCGTGTACTTCTCCACAACTGCTGCCCACACCTGCACCGGCGACGGTAACGCCATGGTGTTGCGCGCCGGACTGCCGCTCGAAGACATGGAATTCACCCAGTTTCATCCAAGCGGCATCTATGGCTCCGGCTGCCTTATCAGCGAAGGCGCGCGGGGCGAGGGCGGTTATTTCACCAATTCCGACGGCGAGCGATTCATGGAGCGCTATGCTCCGAGTGCCAAAGATCTGGCCGGGCGGGACGTCGTCTGCCGTGCGATGACGATCGAGATCATCGAGGGACGCGGCTGCGGCCCGCGGAAGGATTACATCGAGCTTCACCTGGAACACCTCGCTGCGAACCTTCTGCATGAGCGGCTGCCCGGCATCAGTGAAACAGCGAGGATCTTTGCCGGTGTCGACGTGACGCGCGAGCCGATCCCGGTGCTGCCGACCGTCCACTACAACATGGGTGGCGTGCCCACCAATCTGCATGGAGAGGTCGTGACGAAACGTGACGGCGATCCCGAAGCTGTCGTCCCCGGATTGATGGCAATCGGCGAAGCCGCCTGCGTCCCGGTTCACGGCGCCAACCGGCTCGGATCCAATTCGCTGCTGGATATCGTCGTGTTCGGGCGCGCGGCAGCGCATCGGGTGATGGAGACCATGCGGCGGGGTGACACTCACGCGCCCGTCTCGCAAGAGGCGACAGAGCGGGCCATCGCCCGGCTCGACCGGATCAGGTGGTCGAAAGGCGGCAACGGAGCGGCCGCGATCAGACTTGCGATGCAGCGGACGATGCAGCAGCATTGCGCCGTCTTCCGTTCCGGCCCGCTGCTGGAAGAAGGTTTGAGCAAGCTCGATGATGTCGTCGAAACCATGCGCGGCGACCTTGGCGTGACCGACCGGTCGATGTTCTTCAACACGGATCTCGCCGAAGCGCTCGAGCTTGACAATATGCTCGCCCAGGCAAGCGTCAGCCTTCATTCAGCCATTGCACGGACCGAAAGTCGCGGCGCCCATTCGCGGGAAGATTTTCCGAAGAGGGACGACGAGAACTGGCTCAAGCATACTTTATGCTGGCTGGATGATGACGGCGATGTCCGCCTCGACTACAGGCCGGTCCACCTGCAGCCGCTATCGAACGAAGTTTCCACGATACCGCCGAAGGAGCGCGTGTACTGACGCCGGCGCACCTTCGCGAGAAACGATTTAAGCCGCAGCGGCGACCGACTTTAAAAACCCGTCGATCTCGGCCTGCAGGCTCGAGGTCGAATCCGACAATTGCTTCGCCGACGACAGCAGCTGGCTTGATGCCGCGCCGGTCTGGTTGGCGCCCTGGCTGACTTCGGCGATGGTATCGGCGACATGCGAGGTGCCGTCGGCGGTACGCTGGATGTTGCCGGAGATTTCCTGGGTGGCGGCGCCCTGTTCCTCGATCGCCGCCGAGATCGCGCTGGTGATCTCGGAAATCTTGCCGATGGTCGAAGAGATCATCTTGAGCGAGCCGACCGCCTCCTGGGTCGCGGTCTGCATGCCCGCGATCTGAATGCCGATTTCGTCGGTCGCTTTCGCAGTCTGCGAAGCCAGCGCCTTGACCTCCTGCGCCACCACGGCAAAGCCGCGGCCGGCGTCGCCGGCGCGCGCCGCCTCGATGGTGGCGTTGAGCGCCAGAAGGTTGGTCTGCTCGGCAACCGACGTGATCAGCTTGATGACATCGCCGATCCGGTTGGCGGCCTGCGACAGCGCGTTGATGCGCGCGTCGGTTTCATCGGCCTGCTTCACCGCGCTGAGCGCGATGCGGTTGGATTCCTGGACTTGCGTCGAAATCTCGCGCACCGAGCTTGCGAGTTCCTCGGTCGCCGAGGCCACCGACTGCACGTTGTTGGAGGCATCTTCCGAGGCATTGGCGACCACGGTGGCAAGCCGGGTGGTGTTGCCGGCATTGTCGCTCAGCGCGCGTGCGGTGGTTTCCAATTCGCCCGATGCCGTCGACAGCGCGGTAATGATGGCGCGGAAGCGGTCGCTCGCTTGCGCGATCGTGTCCTTGCGCGCCTGACGGTTGGCGCCGAAGTAAATCGCGACGACGTTTTCGGTATCGAGCATGTTGGCCTTGGCGATGGCATTTTGCATCAACGCCTTCTTGTCGCGCGCGGCCTGCGCGGCCTTCCCGAAACGGGGAATCTCGACTTCGCTCTCGACCGCCTTCATCAGTTGGTCGGCGATGAACATCTGCCGGCAGCCGACATACCATTGCGGCGCCACGCCGGCGCGCTGGTTGAACTCGCA
>JAQGKJ010000296.1 GCA_028290165.1 Bradyrhizobium sp.
TACTGCCGGTGGCGGCAAACGGCAGCGGCGCATTGCGGTCCCAATGCGCGAGCTTCTTCTTTTTGAACCAGCCGGCCTTTAATTGATAATAACGATGCGACAGCCGCGGATAGGCTGCGCGAACCGAACCGACCAGCGCATCGACCACCTCGCGCTCGACCCGGTTGGCAAGATGGCGCGAATCCGCAACGTCCTTAAAGCCGCGCCAGCGATCGGAAATCTCCTTGTCCTTGGCAAGCGTATTGGTGACGAGCGCAAAGGTCCGCTCGTTGGCCTTGAAGGTTTTTGCCAGCGCCTGCGCCGCCGCCTTGCGCTTTTCGCCGGCGCGGTCCTGCAGCAGGCTCAGCGTCGGCTCGATCGCCAGTTCTTTAGATCCGACTTTGAAGCGCAGGCCGGAGATGGTCTGATCGAACAGCCGGTTCCAGGCGGTGTAGCCGCTCTGGGATTTTTCGTGAAAAAGCTGCTCGATGCGATCTTCCAGCTGATACGGCTTGTCCTTGCGCAGATCCTCGATCCAGGGGCGGTAATGCGCGAGTTCCGGCGTCTGCATCGCGCGTTCAATCACGGCATCGTCGACTCGGTTGAGTTCGAGCGCAAAGAACAGCAGATGCACCGAGGCATTGGTCAGCCGCTCGGAAACGTCGCCGTAGAATTTGGAGATCGCGGGATCGACGCTGTCGCCGGCGTGAACCAGACCGGCATAGGAACCGAGGCGGCCGGCGAGATCGTCGATCGCCTCGTAGCGCCTGACCGCCTCGGCGAGCCACTTGCCGCCATCCTCCATTGCCGTCCGTTGCGCCAGCTTGCCTTTGTAGTCCGTCTCAAACGCGACGCATTCCGCATCCATCTTCTCCAGATCGCGCGTCACTTCCGGCGCGTCGATACCGGAATAGAGATCGGCGAGGTTCCATTCCGGCAGTTTCGCAAGCCTTGATTTGGCTGCGGATTTCTTGCCGTTCGGCTTGCGGAGAGCGGATGTGGAGCGCGAGGTCATCTTGTTCGGAACCTGTATTCAACCGGAACGGCTGCCAGCGTGGAGCGCGGGCGGGACGTCAGCGCTTAAGCGGGCGTTAATCGGCATCGGCGAGAGTGCCCCGATTCGAGACAGATAGTTGTAGCGCGCGGGGAAAGCCATGGCTGCCAGCATTTTGATTGTCGATGACGACGCGGTTCAGCGCCGGCTGGTGGAAAACATGGTGCAGAAATGCGGCTATGAGGTCATCGTTGTCGACTCGGGTGACGCGGCCATCGCCGCGCTGACCGCACCGGACGCCCACGCCGTCGATGCCCTGGTACTCGACCTGGTGATGCCCGGCCTCGACGGTATGGGCGTGCTGGCCAAAATCCGCGAGGCCGGGCTTAACATCCCCGTGATCGTGCAGACCGCTCATGGCGGGATCGACAATGTGGTGTCGGCGATGCGCGCCGGCGCCCAGGATTTCGTGGTCAAGCCGGTCGGCATCGAACGACTGCAAGTGTCGCTGCGCAATGCGCTCAACGCCAGCGCGCTGAAAGGCGAATTGCAGCGTATCCGCCACAGCCGCGAAGGCCGATTGACGTTTGCCGACATCATCACCCGCAGCGAAGCCATGGCGGGCGTGCTGCGCGCCGCGCAAAAGGCAGCCTCTTCCACGATCCCGGTGCTGGTCGAAGGCGAATCCGGCGTCGGCAAGGAGCTGTTCGCCCGCGCTATCCATGGCAGCGGCGAGCGCAAGGCAAAACCGTTCGTCGCCGTCAACTGCGGCGCCATCCCCGACAATCTCGTGGAGTCGATCCTGTTCGGTCACGAGAAGGGCGCCTTCACCGGCGCAACCGAACGCCACATGGGCAAATTCGTGGAAGCCTCCGGCGGCACGCTGTTTCTCGACGAAGTCTCGGAATTGCCGCTGGCAGCGCAAGTGAAACTGTTGCGCGCGCTGCAGGAAGGCGCGGTGGAAGCGGTCGGCGGGCGCAAGCCGGTCAAAGTCGACGTCCGCATCATTTCCGCGACCAACCGCAAGCTGCTCGATCGCGTCAAAAGCGGACAATTCCGCGAAGACCTGTTCTATCGCCTGCATGTTTTGCCGCTGACGATTCCGCCGTTGCGGATGCGCCGCGAAGACATCCCGCATCTGTTGCGGCACTTCCTGGCGCGGTTCTGCGCCGAGGAAAACCGGCCCATCACCGGCATCAGCGGCGAAGCGATGGCGCAGCTGTCGCAGCTTGAGTGGCCCGGCAATATCCGCCAGCTCGAGAATGCGGTTTATCGCGCCGTGGTCATGAGCGACAGCGACCACCTCGGGCTGGCCGATTTTCCGCTGGCCGCCGCGCAGTCGCCGGCAACGTCGGAGGCGCAAGGCCATGGCGAACCACTGATCATTGGACCTGCCTTTCATTCCACGGTACCGGCCATGGTTTCCGGTAACGAAATACCTATTGCTCCCCTGCCGACGGCGGGGATGCTGCCGATGCTGACGGCATCTGGCGAAATGCGGCCGCTGGAGGAGATGGAGAGCGAGATCATCCGCTTCGCGATCTCGCATTATCGCGGGCAGATGTCCGAGGTCGCGCGGCGGTTGAAAATCGGCCGTTCGACGCTGTACCGCAAGCTCGACGAGGCTGCCGCCAATGATCCGGCCGGCGGTGCGGATGAGGCGAGTTGAAACGCATGTTCGATTGTGGCGCCCCGGTGTCCCAGACAAAGCCAAACAGATCAGCCATTCCAGAACATTTGAACCGTTGCTTGGCGGTGACAGACAAACGGAAAACCGCGTGGCAAAAGCGCACATTCCGTTGCAAAGGGGTGCTTTGAAGTCAGTTTGTCGTGAGTTGCCCCGCGTGGCGCTGGCTGCAGAAGTGGGGCCCGTGTATCGTCTGCGTATGAATCGTTGCGTGCAGGCGTACCAAGTTTAAAGGGGGGCGCATTCGACGTGAACCAATCACGTCGAATGCGCTTAACAAGAGATCGGGCCGGCGCTTTAGCGAAAGCCATGACGGACGAGACCAAGAGCTGTTCCCATGCCGGGGCAGTTTCGCCTAAGGGGTGCGACGATGCGTGACTGTTTGAAGAACCGTGCTGGATTCGACCGCGTGCTGATGGCAGTCGCCGCGACCTTCCTCACGGTTTCCGCGACCTCAGCACTTGCGCAAGCCGATCCGACCCGCAACAGCGCCGCGGAACTCGCCATCGATGCGGCAGTCCCTCGCCCCGATCCGGCCAATGTTCCGCCTCCGACCGTCAACGACTTCAAGATGGACACTACTGCGTCGGTGCCCGACGCGGTCAAGACCGACGCCAAGGCAACTGACACGAAAGCAACGGAGAAGGCAGCTACGGAGAAGGCCCCGGAGGCCAAACCGGCCGCTGTCGTTACCGCGCCTGTCGTCACCTCTCCTGCCGCCGAACCAAACAAGGCCGACACCAGCAAGAGCGACACCGCGACCACCACGCCCGCGGCGCCTCCGGCCGCCGCCACTACTGCAACACCGGCCGCAGAGCCCGCCAACGAGCCCGTAAAGGCTGCCAGCAACGTTCCGCCGGCGGACCAGCCGGTCGCCGACCGGCTGCGCGACATGCTGGGCGCGAAATCGCTGCGCTATTTCGACCGCAAGGCCGAACGGAGCGCGGTCGA
>JAQGKJ010000306.1 GCA_028290165.1 Bradyrhizobium sp.
CGGCGAGTTTTACGACACGATTTGCGGCGAACTGGGCATGGGACGCTTCATGGCCAACGACCGCATCATCGCCTGGGGCGGTACAAGCGGCGGCGCAGGGTTCGGTGTCGCGCTGCCCTATGACGGCAAGCCGATGACCATCGGCAACGGTGTGATGGCGGCGTTCGGCGCCAAAGACAAGGCCCAGGTCGATCGCGTGCACAAGCTCGCGTTGTCGCTCGGCGGCACCTGCGAGGGCCCTCCCGGGCAGCGCAATGAACGATTCTACGCCGCCTATTTCCGCGACCCCGAAGGCAACAAGCTCAACGCTTTTGTCATGGGCTGACGCTACATCTGCAAGAAGGTGCTTGACCTTCCCCTCTCCCGCTGGGAGAGGTCGGATCGCATCGGAGATGCGATCCGGGTGAGGGGGTTAAGGCCTAACGATGGACCGTACCCCCCTCACCCCAGCCCCTCCCCATGGGAGAGGGGCCCACCTGCACTGCCGCGACATTTGACTGTACCACTGCCATCTCCTCGTTCGAGCTCTGCTGCAAAGTCTGATCCATGGCCCGCCCCAGTCTAAAGAAATTCCGCCGCATCGTCGTCAAGGTCGGCTCGTCGCTGCTGATCGATTCCGATGCGGGCGAAGTCCGGGCGTCATGGCTGGCGGCGCTGGCCGCCGATCTGGCAAAGCTGCACGGCGAGGGACGCGAACTCCTGATCGTCTCATCGGGCTCGATCGCGCTTGGCCGCAGCCGCTTGAAACTGCCGCGGGGCACCCTGAAACTGGAGGAGAGCCAGGCCGCGGCCGCGGTGGGGCAGATCGCATTGGCGCGCACCTGGTCGGAGGTATTGGGCCATCACGGCATCGGCGCCGGGCAGATTCTGGTGACGCTGCAGGACACCGAGGAACGCCGCCGCTATCTCAACGCGCGCTCGACGATTGCAAAACTCCTGGAATGGCGCGCGGTACCCGTGATCAACGAAAACGACACCGTTGCCACCAATGAAATCCGCTACGGCGACAATGACCGCCTCGCCGCCCGCGTCGCCACCATGGCAAGCGCCGATCTCTTGATTCTGCTTTCCGACATCGACGGCCTCTACGATGCCCCGCCGGCCGGCAATCCGAATGCAAAACTGATCCCGATCGTGGAGACCGTCACCTCCGAAATCGAGGCGATGGCCGGGGACGCAGAATCCGAACTGTCGCGCGGCGGCATGCATACCAAGATCGAGGCGGCGAAGATCGCAACCACGTCAGGTACCCATATGTTGATTGCGTCCGGCAAGATCGAGCATCCGCTGCAGGCGATCGCGGACGGCGGACGCTGCACCTGGTTTTTGACGCCGGCCAATCCGGTGACCGCACGCAAGCGCTGGATTGCTGGTTCGCTGGAGCCGAAGGGCACGCTGACCATCGATGCCGGCGCGGTGAGCGCGCTGCGCGCGGGAAAAAGCCTGCTGCCGGCCGGCGTGATCCGGGTCGACGGGCAATTCGCCCGTGGCGACGCGGTGGTAGTGCGCGGTCCCGACACCCATGAAATCGGCCGCGGGCTTGTCGCCTACGACGCCGATGACGCCGAGAAGATCAAGGGCCGTTCGTCGCCGGACGTGATGGCCATCCTCGGCATCAGCGGACGGGCGGAAATGATCCACCGCGACGACCTCGTGGTCGGGCCAAGGGGCGCCCTTTCGCAAGGCTAGTTTCCAAAGGCTGGGCCAATGGCCGAGTCGGCCAGGAAAAGCCCGCCAACCGGCCGCAATATCCGTCGCCGCCCTCCAGCCATGCCCCTTCCGCACTTCGCAAAAGGCGGATTTCCGTGCTAGGACACGGCCTTAACGGAAGCTGGAACCGATATGTCCGCGCCCCTGAAGGCGATTGACGGAAACGCCGATTTGCCGGCCCTCATGACCGACCTTGCCGCCCGCGCGCGTGCCGCCGCGCGGGTGCTGGCACTTGCCTCGGCCGAGCGGAAGAATCACGCGCTGGAAGCGATGGAGCGCGCCATCCGCGCCAATGCCGCCGCAATACTTGCGGCCAACGCCGAGGACGTCGCGGACGTCCGCGCTGGCGGCGCGACCAGCGCCTTCATCGATCGGCTGACGCTGACTGAGGCGCGCGTCGACGCGATGGCCGATGGCATCGCGACCGTGCGCGATATCCCCGATCCGATCGGGGTCGTGACCGAGAGCTGGCAGCGTCCGAACGGCATGACCATCGAGCGCGTGCGGGTGCCGCTCGGCGTCGTCGCCGTGATCTTCGAAAGCCGTCCCAACGTTGCCGCCGACGCCGGCGTACTGTGCCTGAAATCCGGCAACGCGGTGATCCTGCGCGGCGGTTCGGACAGTTTTCGGTCCTGCCGCGCGATCCACGATTGTCTGGTGCAGGGATTGCGCGAGGCCGATCTGCCGGAAGCTTCCATCACCCTGGTGCCGACGCGCGATCGCGCGGCGGTGGGCCTTTTGCTCAGCGGATTGAACGGCAGCGTCGACGTCATCGTGCCGCGCGGCGGCAAGAGTCTGGTCGCCCGCGTCGAAGCTGAGTCGCGCGTGCCGGTGTTCGCGCATCTGGAAGGGGTCAACCACGTCTATGTCGACCATGCCGCCAATCTCGAAATGGCGAAATCGATCGTGCTGAATGCCAAGATGCGTCGCCCCGGCGTCTGTGGTGCCGCCGAAACCCTGCTGGTCGATCGCAAGGGCGCATCGACAAATCTCAAGCCGCTGGTCTAGATGATGATCGACGCCGGCTGCGAGGTGCGCGGCGACGAGGCTGTGCAGGAAACCGATCCGCGGGTAAAACCCGCTTCCGACGAAGACTGGGATACCGAATATGAGGACGCGATCATCACCGCAAAAGTGGTCGACGGCGTCAACGAGGCGATCGTGCATATTCACAATCACGGCTCGCACCACACCGATGCGATCGTGACGGAAGACGAAGCCGCCGCCCGCAAATTTCTCAACGAGGTCGATTCGGCGATCGTGCTGCATAATGCATCGACGCAATTTGCCGACGGCGGTGAATTCGGCTTCGGCGCGGAAATCGGCATTGCCACCGGAAAATTTCACGCGCGCGGTCCGGTCGGCGCCGAGCAAT
>JAQGKJ010000366.1 GCA_028290165.1 Bradyrhizobium sp.
AATGGTCGAGGTCGCGAAATTGGCCGCGATCGTCGCGCTCGAACATCATCACCTGATACGACCAGATGCCCCAATCAGCCATTTGCGCGCGAAATCCTTCCGGCACGGTGCCGAGGTCCTCGCCGATCACGACGCAACGATGCGCGACGCTCTCCTGCGCGGTCGCCGCCAATAGCGCCTCGAACGGCATTTGCACATAGACGCCTTCGGTGGCGGGAAAGCCGTGCGGCACCAGATAGAGCCGCTTCAGGCCGAGCACATGATCGAGCCGGATCGCGCCGGCGTGCCGCATCGAGGCCCGAAGCATCTCCCGGTACGGCTCGAAGGACTGGATTTCCAGTCCGGCGGCGTTGAAGCCGGCCAGGCCCCAGTTCTGGCCCGATGTGTTCAGGGGATCCGGCGGCGCGCCGACCGCGAGATGGCGGGAAATCGCTAGCTGCTCGTTCCAGGCATCGAAGCCGTCGGATTGCACGCCGACGGCGACGTCGAGATAGAGCCCGACCTTCATGCCGCGCCTTTGGGCGAGATCCCGGCAGGCGCGTAGCTGCCGGTCGGCGGTCCATTGCACGAATTCGACGAATTCGATCTCAGCCGCATCCGGCCCCTCCCGCAGGCTTGCACATTTGGCCTCATCGGGCTGCCGCCACTCTTCGGGCCACTCCCACCACGGTTTTTTGAATTTATGCCGCAGCACCTCGAAGCAGGCGAACCGCGACAATAGCGGCCCGCGCTCGGCGCGAAACTTCACGAAATCCCGTTGGCGTCCGGTTGCCGGATCAGCACTGAACTTCTTGAAGGCCGATCGCAGCGCCCGCCATTTGAGCTCGGCGACACCGACATAGTCGACGATCTCGCTGGTTCTTAGACGAGTGATCTTGCCGCTACTTCCTGCCAAAACGCGGGGCTCAAATTCGCTTACCCTTTCGACGTCGATATAGAGCGCATTGAGAAACAGCCGGCTATTCGGCGAATAGGGGCTGCAATCGCCGGGCCGGTCGTCGAACAGCGCATGCAGCGGATTGAGGCCGACCCCGTCCGCGCCCAAATGGCCCGCGAGTTCGATCAGCCCTTCGAGATCGGTAAAATCCCCGATCCCCCAGTTGCGTGCCGAGCGGACGCCATAGAGCTGGACCGCCAATAGCCAGCAGCGGTCGAAATCGCCGCCAAAGGCCTTGGCCGGCGCGACAACCAGCGGCGCCTCCTCGGTGACGGAGGCGGCATCCGTCAGGTGCAGCCGGTACGAGCCTTCCGGCAAATCCCGTGGCCACGCGATGACGCGATCTTTGGCTTCGCCCTGCGCGATAACCTTAAGACCCGCAACGATTTTCCAGCGCAGCGGAAACGTGGCAGCCTCCCTGAGCTCGGTCCGCGAGGCCCGGCCGGACCGAACCACCACCGCCCCGTCGAGAAAGCGGTACGGCAGGCGAGCCGGCAGGGCATCGAGGATGATCTTCAGCGCGGCTCTATCCGTCACATGGCGGTGACCCTGACCGTCCACAAATTCGGTCTGGATCCCGAGGGCTTTGGCTCTGGTGGAAAGGTCCATTCGGCACGCCGTTTGCACGCGACGGTTCGAGACGCCGCGAAATTCTTTAGATGCAGGAAGAGGATAGCCGTGTTTAACTCTAAGGCGTCCCCGCCGTTCCCCGGGAACCAATGGGTGGGGAACGGCTTTCTATATATGTCCGGAACGTCTCCTTTCCCGCAATCGAAACGGGACGTCGTTTCCATGTCAATGGCATCACCGTGAACAAAACAACTCAAACTGTCGAGAGCGCCGCGGCCGGCGGCGCCTTCCATATTGAAGACGTTTTTCCGTCGATCGACGGCGGCCGCTTCCCGGTGAAGCGGATCGTCGGCGAGCGCGTCGACGTCTGGGCGGATATCTACCGCGATGGCCACGATGTGGTGAGCGCAGCGCTGGTCTGGCGGCGTGAGCGGGACCGGGAATGGCGCCGCGCGGCGATGTCCCATCACAGCAACGATCGCTGGGGCGGATCGTTCGTACCGGATCAGCCCGGACGCTATGTCTATGCAATCGAGGCCTGGACCGACGAATTCGCGACCTGGCGGCACGGATTCGAGCTCAAGCAAAAGGCCGGCCTCGATCTGAATCTGGATGCCATCGAGGGCGCGGGCATGCTGACCAAGGCGCAGGCCGGCGGACAGGCCGCGGCCGCCGTCATCCTGCGGCAATGCGAGGACTTTCTCCAGACCGGCGAGGCCGCCCCGCTCCTGACCGACGAATTGAAGGATGCGATGGCCGAGAGCCAGTTGCGGCCCGACCTGACGCGATCGCAGCTGTTTCCATTTGTGGCGGACCGGCCGCGGGCGCGGTTCGGCGCGTGGTACGAGATGGTGCCGCGCAGCCAGGGCAAGACCCCCGGCCAGCACGGCACGTTCAAGGATTCCATCGCGCGCCTGCCCGATATCGCCGCGATGGGTTTTGACGTGGTCTATCTCACGCCTATCCACCCGATCGGCCAGACCAACCGCAAGGGCCGCAACAACGCAGTGACCTCGGTTGAGGGCGATCCCGGCAGTCCCTACGCGATCGGCTCGGCCGAAGGCGGCCACGATGCGGTGCATCCGGAATTGGGCACGCTGGAGGATTTCCGCGACTTCGTCGCGGCCTGCAAGCGGCTCGACATGGAAGTAGCCCTCGACTTTGCCATTCAATGTTCGCCCGATCATCCATGGCTCAAGGACCATCCGCAATGGTTCAAGCGCAGGCCGGATGGATCGATGCGCTATGCGGAAAATCCGCCGAAGAAATACGAGGACATCGTCAACCCCGACTTCTCGTCCGAGGACGCCGGCGCGCTGTGGAATGCGCTTCGCGACGTGGTGCTGTTCTGGATCGAACAGGGGGTGAAGATTTTCCGGGTCGACAACCCCCACACCAAACCCTTCAGATTCTGGGAATGGCTGATCCACGGCATTCAACTTCGCCATCCCGACGTCATCTTCCTCGCGGAAGCCTTCACGCGGCCGAAACTGATGAAGGGCCTGGCCAAACTCGGCTTCACGCAATCCTATACTTACTTCACCTGGCGCACGCAGAAGTGGGAGCTGGAGCAATATCTGAACGAGCTCGTGGCCTATCCGGAGCGCGATTTCTATCGCCCGAATTTCTTCGTCAACACGCCGGATATCCTGCCCTGGCACCTGCAGAGCGGCGAGTCCTGGATGTTCAAATCCCGCGCGGCGCTGGCCGCCACGCTGTCCTCCAGCTACGGCATCTACAACGGGTTCGAGCTCCTGGAACACGATCCGATACCGGGCCGCGAGGAATATCTCGATTCCGAGAAGTACGAGATCAAGGTGCGGGACTGGGACAAGCCCGGCAACATCAAGCCCTACATCCGCGATCTCAACCGCGCCCGGCGGGAAAACACGGCGCTGCAGCAGACCAGTCAATTGCGCTTCATTCCGATCGATGACGGCAACGTCATCGGCTTCGTCAAGGAATCGGTCAATCAGACCAGCAGCGTCGTCGCAGCGATCGCGCTGTCGCGTGACGTGCACAATTTCTGGTTCCCGCTCAGCGATGTCCAGGTCGGGATATCAGGCGACCGCCGCCCTGTCGCCGCGGTCGAGAACCTGATCACGGGCGAACGCTACCCCGTCGAGTGGGGCGGCATTCGGTTGCGGATCGATCCGGTGCGCGATCCTGCCCTATTGTTTCGCTGCCTGGCGTGAGGGACGCCATGAACCTTTTGTCATCCATCGACACAACCGAGCTCCCCGTCACCGCGCTGGACGGCGATGAGCTCTGGTACAAGGATGCCATCATCTATCAGCTCCACGTCAAAGCCTTCGCCGACAGCAACAATGACGGCATCGGCGATTTCGCGGGGCTGACGGAAAAGCTCGCCTATCTGCAGGAACTCGGCGTCACCGCACTTTGGCTGTTGCCGTTCTATCCCTCGCCCGGCCGCGATGACGGTTACGACATCGCCGACTACGGCGCCATCAATCCCGATTTCGGCACCATGAAGGATTTCCGCCGCTTCATCGTCGAAGCCAAGCGGCGGGGTTTGCGGGTCATCACCGAACTCGTCATCAACCACACCTCCGACCAGCACGACTGGTTCAAGCGCGCCCGCCGCAGCGATCCGAACTCGAGCGCCCGCAACTGGTATGTCTGGAGCGATACCGACCAGAAATATCAGGGCACGCGGATCATCTTCCCCGACACCGAGAAGTCGAACTGGACCTGGGATTCCGAAGCCGGCCAGTTCTATTGGCACCGCTTTTTCTCGCACCAGCCGGATCTCAATTTCGA
>JAQGKJ010000395.1 GCA_028290165.1 Bradyrhizobium sp.
CGACGCGATTGTTGCCGCGACGGTCCGGCATCATCAGCGTCTTTTCGTCGTGAACCCGGACGACGCCGGACAGATCGCCGCGCGGCGAGCAATCCAGCCCCTCCGGCCCGCAGGTTGCGAGCGCCGCAAACGGCGACTTGTCGATCAGCACGCGATATTGCGGCGTGATCCGGTCGGCGACCTTGACGGTCGACGCCGCGTTCGGCTCGCCGTAGATCGCTTGAAGCTGTTCGATCGTCGTAATGATCGTCACAGCCGTTCTCCTGATCTTGCGCGCCCCGGGACAACCCGGCGTCCGGCCGCTCGCGTCAATCGCCTTTGATAATTTGCACGAACTCGCCCGCCTGGTCCTCGACGCTGCCGACATTGATAATGGTGACATCGGGCGCGGCCTGGGCCTCATCGACGGCGCGGGAAAGCCGGTGCTCGATCGGTCCGTCACTGCCGCGCCCCCGCGCGGCCAGCCGCTGGGTGAGAATTTCGGGCGGCGCCGTGATCGATACCACGGTGACGTCGGCGTAGGCGCGGCGCATGGCGTCAACCACCGTGCGCGATACATTGGCGACTACGGTGCACCCGGCGCGGAGTTCGTCATCGATCGCGCGAGGCAATGCGTAACAATGGCCATGCGCTTCCCAATGCATCGCAAACTCGTCCCGCGCGATCCCCTGCTGAAAGGCCTCAAGGCTTATTTGCTGATTGTCCTCGAAGCGTGACGCTTCCCGCGTCACCACGCGGCGCGCAAAAACGATATGGCCGTCATCGGCGCATGCGGCTTGCGCCAGCCCGATCAGCGTGTCCTTGCCGGCACCGCTCGGACCGACCACCAGGATCAGTCGGCCGGGTCCGATGGCGGCCGGACGATGATCCGATATGGCCGGGGTTTGCGTCACGCCACGCGATGTCCTTCTCGCCAGACGCAGCGTACCACCGGGACATCGCGGGCCACGTGCACACGGATCAGGTCGGCGCGCTTGCCGACCGTAATCTCGCCGCGGTCGGTGAGGCCAACCGCTTCGGCCGGCGTCTTGGTGACGGTTCGGATGGCGGAGGCGAGATCGATGGTCCGAACGCGCTGCGGCAGCTGCAGCGCCGCCATCAACAGGCTCGAGGGGATGTAGTCGGACGACAGAATGTCCAACAGGCCCTCGTGAGCGAGATCGACGGCGGCGATGTTGCCGGAATGCGAGCCGCCGCGCACCACGTTGGGCGCACCCATCAGGATGCCGATGCCGGCCTGGTGCAGCCCGCGCGCGGCCTCGATGGTGGTCGGAAATTCCGCCACCGAGACGCGGTCGCGGATGGCATCGATGACGTTCTCGTCCGTGGTGTCGTCGTGGCTGGCGAGCGGGATCTCATATTGCTGCGCCAGCGCCACGATCGCGCGCATGTTGGTCGCCGCGTGCGCTTTCTGGTACGCGAAGCGCCTTTCGAACAGGATGTCGAGTTGGGCGTCGGTCATGCCGGCGCCCTTGCCGCGATAATAGTCGCGGAGCTTGGCCTCGTCGCGAAACTGACGTTGTCCCGGCGTATGGTCCATCAGCGACATCAGCCGCACATCCGGACGCCCGATCAGCTCTTTGGCCTCCTCGACCACGCTCGGCATCGGGATTTCGCAACGCAGATGCAGGAAATGATCCGACCGCAGCAGGTTGGCGTCGCGCGCCGATGAAATCGCCTCCGCCAGCACGCCCGCCCTGCCATCGACTTCCTCGGCGCCATCCTCGCGCCAGACCCGCAACGAATCCAGCACCGTGGTGATACCTGATGTCGCCAGTTGCCCGTCATAGGAGACGACGGCGGCGATCGGATCCCAGAACACTTTTGGGCGCGGCACGTAATGCGCTTCGAGGTGATCGGTGTGCAGCTCGATCAGGCCGGGCATGATCAAATCGCCGGCCGCGTCCGCGCTGCCATTTGGCGAGCCGCCTTCGCCGATTTCGGCGATACGGCCGTCGGCAAAGGCGATCCAGCCGCGCTCGATGACACGATCCGCCAGGATAATCCTGGCGTTGCCAATAATGGTATCGGAACCGGTCGAAGTCATCTCACCGTCTTTCTTCATGCCGCTGCGGCAAACGATGTCACGTCGACGACCCGGTCGGCGATCAGCTTGCGTATCTCATCGTCGTGGACAATGGCGACCATGGCAACACCCGCGCGCTTCTTTTCGTCGATCAGATCGACCACCACGGCGCGATTGGCGGCATCGAGCGAGGCGGTCGGTTCGTCGAGCAGCAGGATCGGCAGGTCGGAAATGAATCCGCGGGCGATGTTGACGCGCTGCTGCTCGCCGCCCGAGAACGTCGAGGGCGGCAGCGCCCACAGCCGTTCGGGGATGTTGAGACGGCGTAGCAGCGCGTGAGCTCGTTCTCGCGCCTCGGAGCGAGCCACCCCGATCGCAATCAGCGGCTCGGTCACCACGTCTGACGTCGCAACCCTCGGCACCGCCCGCAGGAACTGGCTGACATAGCCGATCGTGGTGCGACGAACACTGAGAATTTGCCGCGGCTCGGCCTTGGCAAGATCGATCTGGACACCCTCGTGACGGATACCGATCCGGCCGTCATCGCAGCGGTAGTTGCCGAAAATCATTTTCAGGATCGACGATTTTCCGGCACCCGAGGGACCGGACAGCACCACGCACTCGCCGGCTTCGACCTGAAGCGAAACGCCGCGCACCACGGGAAGCTGCACGCCGCCCTGCAAGTGCATTGTAAAAGTCTTTTCCGCGTCGGTGATTTCGATCATCGTAGTCATTGGCTTAGCTCATGCCGGCAAAATCGAGGAGACGAGCAACTGGGTATAGGGCTCGCGGGGATCGTCGAGCACCTGGTCGGTCAGCCCGGTCTCGATGACGCGCCCGCCCTTCATGACCATGACGCGATGCGACAACAGTCGCGCCACCGCGAGATCATGGGTGACGACGATGGCGGCCAGGTTCAATTCACTCACCAGATTGCGCAGGAGATCGAGCAGGCGCGCCTGTACCGATACGTCGAGCCCGCCGGTCGGCTCATCCATGAACACCAGCCGCGGTTCGGTGACCAGATTGCGCGCGATCTGCAATCGCTGCCGCATGCCGCCCGAATAGGTGCGTGGCGCATCGTCGATACGCCCGAGGTCGATTTCGACACGCTCCAGCCAGGACGAGGCCGTGTTCCGGATATTGCCATAGTTGTTCCAGCCCACCGCCATCAGCCGCTCGCCGACATTGGCGCCCGCCGACACCGCCATCCGCAGCCCCAGCGCAGGATCCTGGTGCACATAGCCCCAGTCGGTGCGAAACAGAAAGCGCCGCTCGGCTTCGCCGAGGGCAGCGAGATCGTGCATCACCCCGTCGCGCATCCGATACGACACACGGCCAGCGCTCGGAGCGAGTTGGGCCGACAGCAATTGCAGTAGCGTGGTTTTCCCCGAGCCGGACTCGCCGACAACAGCCAGCACCTCGCCGGGATAAAGCGCGAAGGATATGTCATGGCAGGCGACGATCCGGCCGTAGCTCTTGCTCAGCTGGTCCGCAGTCAGCAGGGGTTGGTCGCGATCCCCAGCGCTTGCATTCTCAGCCATGCGCCCTCTCCTTGTGCGGAGCCGCGCTTTCGGTGCCGCGATGACCCTCACTTTGACGGGTTTCGCAATAATCGGTGTCGGAGCAGACAAACATCCGGCCACCTCTGTCGTCGGTGACGATTTCATCAAGGTAGGAATCCGCCGCCCCGCATAGTGCGCACGGCGCATCGAAGCGGTAGCGGGTGAACGGATGATCCTCGAAATCCAGCGACACCACCGACGTATGCGGCGGGATCGCGTAAATGCGCTTCTCGCGGCCGGCGCCGAATAGCTGCAGCGCCGGACAATCGTCCATCTTCGGATTGTCGAATTTCGGCGTCGGCGATGGATCCATGACGTAGCGGGCGTTCACCTTCACCGGATAGGCATAGGAGGTCGCGATGTGCCCGAAGCGGGCGATGTCCTCGGAGAGTTTCACATGCATCAGGCCGTATTCGCCGAGCGCATGCATGCGGCGCGTCTCTGTCTCGCGCGGCTCGAGGAAACGTAAGGGCTCTGGGATCGGCACCTGATAGACCAGCACCTGCCCGCCATGCAGCGGCGCCTCGGGAATCCGGTGCCGGGTCTGGATCACGGTGGCGTCCATAGTAGAGGTCGTGGTCGCAACACCTGCGGTCTTGGCAAAAAACTTGCGTATCGAAATTGCGTTGGTGGTGTCGTCGGAGCCCTGATCGATCACCTTCAGCACGTCGTCAGGACCGAGGATCGCCGCCGTCACCTGCACGCCGCCGGTGCCCCAGCCATAGGGCATCGGCATTTCGCGGCTGGCGAACGGCACCTGATAACCGGGGATCGCGATCGCTTTCAGGATGGCCCGGCGGATCATCCGTTTGGTCTGCTCGTCGAGATAGGCGAAGTTGTAGGCCGGCGCGTTCATTCGGCGGCCTCCTGCAGTTCGGGAGACGCATCCGCCGTTTCGGAAAACTCCTTGCGCAGTTTGCGCAGCAGACCGAGTTCGGACTGGAAGTCGACGTAATGCGGCAGCTTGAGATGCTCGACAAAGCCGGTCGCCTGCACATTGTCCGAATGCGACATCACGAATTCTTCGTCCTGCGCAGGAGCGACAACTTCTTCACCGAGTTCGCGGGCGCGCAAGGCGCGGTCCACCAATGCCATCGACATGGTCTTGCGCTCGCTTTGCCCGAAGGCAAGCCCGTAGCCGCGGGTAAAGCACGGCGCCTCGGTGGCCGAGCCCTTGAACTGATTGACCATCTGGCATTCGGTCAGCGCGATCGGGCCGAGCGGCACGGCGAAACCGACATCCTCGGCCAAAAATTCCACCTCGACCTCGCCGAAGCGGATTTCGCCGGCAAAGGGATGGTTGCGTCCGTAGCCACGCTGCGACGAGTAGCCAAGCGCCAGCAAGAAACCTTCGTCGGCGCGCGCCAGGTTCTGCAGCCGCAGATCGCGGTCGGCGGGGAAACTGAGGGGCTCGCGCGTGAGATCGCCCACCGGCGTATCGGCGTCGGATTGCGGCGAAGGTTCGATCAGGCCGTCGCGGCCGAGAATGTCGGTGACGCGCGGCATCGCCTCAGGCGAAGCGTCCGATGTCGCTGGCGATTCGGGCTCGAACCCTTCGGCCAGTTGCGGGTCCAGCAGGCGATGGGTGTAATCGAAGGTCGGGCCCAGGATCTGGCCACCCGGAATGTCCTTGAAGGTCGAGGAAATCCGGCGGCGCACCTGCATCTCGCCGGTATCGACCGGCTCGGTTGCGCCGAAGCGCGGCAAGGTGGCACGGAAAGCGCGCACCAGGAAGATCGCCTCGATCATGTCGCCGCGTGCCTGTTTTATCGCGAGCGCCGCAAGCTCGCGGTCATACAGCGAGCCCTCAGCCATCACGCGATCGACGCCAAGGCTGAGTTGTTCGGAGATCTGCGCGAGCGAGACTTCCGGAACGTCGCGATCGCCGCGACGCTCATGTGCCAGCAGCCGATGAGCATTCTCGATGGCGCGCTCCCCGCCCTTGACCGCGACATACATGCTCTAGTCTCCCTTCGCGACGAGGCGCGTGGTGCGGGGTATCGCGACAACGATATCGTCATGGACCAGCACGACGTCGATGCCGCGCGGAAACAGCCGGGCATTGATGGCAAGCCGTTCGAACAGGTTCGGAGGCTCGATGGTGGCCCGCAAAACGGCTTTGCCGTCGATCCCAGGGCCGCGCAATTCGAACCTTTCGCCTTGCGTCAGGCTTTCGACCTGCAGGATCAACGTGGTCGAGCGGTCGGGATATTCGTTGCTGCCGAACGAAAAACGATCGAGGGCCGGGAGGGTTTTGGCAGCTCCGACAAGCGCAAAACTGCAGATCGACGAATCCGCATTGACAGGCGCGCCGGTGTGGAATTTGAGCCACTTTGTCAGGTCTGATGTTTCCGACATCTGCGGGTCCAGCCAGACCGGCGTGTCATGATCGAACAAGGTCAGCGCGATCGCCGCGCTGCCGCGCATCATCGCGCCGGGCGTGCCGGCGGCAGCCGCGATGCGCTGGACGCTGCCGGGGCGCGCCATCGCATCCATTACCGAGCGGAAGGTCGATTGCGCCGACAACACCCTGTCCGCAAACCCGGCCGGCAGTTCGGCAACCGTTGTCATCGTTCAGCCCTCACTCACCGCGCACCAGCGTGTAGAAATCGACCCGCGTTGCCGCGGTCTCCGCAGCCTTCCGGTTTTGCTTCGAGATCATGGCGGCGCGCAGCGGCGCGAGCACGCATGCCTCCACCGCGTCGGCAAACTCATTCGACTGCACCAGGGCATCGCAGAGTGCGATCAGCCGTGCCTTCTCGCGATCGCGGCCGAGCGTGTAACCAAAGCCGACCTCGCCGGTCGCAAGCCGCACCGCGGCGCGCGACACCGTGGCCTCGCCGAGATTGAACGGTGCGCCGTCGCCCCCGATGCGGCCGCGCACCATCATCAGGCCATTCTCCGGCTCGCGCAGGTTTTCGTGGGCCGGCTGCGCGACGGCGTCAAGATGCAAGGCAATCTCCGCCGTATCGCAATGCGCCAGCACCGCCATCGCGGCCTGCCGCCGCGCCTGTTTGCCGTCTTCGTCCATCGCGATG
>JAQGKJ010000409.1 GCA_028290165.1 Bradyrhizobium sp.
CAAGTTCGCACCTTTGTCGTCTGAGCTGCAGAACGGCGACGAGGTCGAGGTCCTGACCTCGGAGGCCCAGTCAGCGCCGCCGTCGGCGTGGGAATCGCTGGCCGTCACCGGCAAGGCGCGGGCGGCGATCCGCCGCGCGACCCGCACCGCGGTCCGCGACCAATATGCCGGCCTCGGCCGCCGCATCGTCGAACGGCTGTTCGCACGCGCAAAAATCGAATACGCCGACGACAAGCTCAAGGGTGCGCTGCCGCGGCTGGCGCGTGCCTCGATCGACGACGTGATGGCCGCGGTCGGTCGCGGCGAAATGAAGGCCTCCGACGTCGCCCGCGCAATGTACCCCGACTACAAGGAAGAGCGGGTCAAGCAATATGGGGCGAAAAAGAGCCTCGCCGTCAAATTGAAGCTGAAATCGCCGCCCGATCCCGGCCGCAGCCCGTCGGCGATCCCGGTGCGCGGCATCAATTCCGATTTGCCGGTAAAATTCGCGCCGAATGGCGGCGCGGTGCCTGGCGACCGCATCGTCGGCATCGTGACCCCGGGCGAGGGCATCACGATCTATCCGATCCAGTCGCCGGCGCTGAAGGATTTCGAGGAGGAGCCGGAGCGCTGGCTCGACGTGCGCTGGGATGTCGACGAGACGACGCCACAGCGCTTTCCGGCGCGGATTTTGGTCGACAACGTCAACGAGCCCGGGAGCCTCGCCCAGGTCGCCACCGTGATCGCCGAGCACGACGGCAATATCGACAATATCAGCATGAGCAGGCGCTCGCCCGATTTCACCGAGCTCATCATCGATCTTGAGGTCTATGACCTGAAGCATCTCAGCGCTATTATCGCCCAGTTGCGCGCCAAGGCCGTCGTCGCACGGGTCGAACGCGTCAATGGGTAACCGGGTCCGTCATTTTATCCCGGCCTCTAAAATCCGTCCGCGAGCCTGATATGCCAAAACCTCCTCCGCTGCGCCTCGGAGTCAATGTCGACCACGTCGCCACCCTTCGCAACGCGCGGGCAGGCCGGCGGCCCGATCCGCTGCGCGCGGCGCTGGCCGCGATCGAGGCGGGCGCCGACGGCATCACCGCGCATTTGCGCGAAGACCGCCGCCATATCCGCGACGACGACATGGCGCGGCTGAAGGCCGAGATCTCAAAGCCGCTGAATTTCGAGATGGCCGCGACGGCTGATATGCTGCGGATCGCGCTGGCGACCAAACCCCACGCGGTGTGCCTGGTGCCCGAGCGCCGCGAAGAGCTCACCACCGAGGGCGGGCTCGACGTGGTCGGCCAGCACAACGCCCTGGCGCCGTTCATCACAAGATTGAACGATGCCGGCATCCGGGTGTCGCTGTTCATCGCCGCCGATCCCGCCCAGATCGAAATGGCCGCAGAACTGCGGGCGCCGGTGATCGAAATCCACACCGGTGCCTGGTGCGACGCCGTGGTCGACGGTCATGCGGCGAAGGCGGATGCGGAATGGCAGCGCATCGTCGCAGGCGCAGCATTGGCGCGCTCGGCCGGTCTCGAGGTCCATGCCGGCCACGGCCTCGATTACGACACTGCGGAGAAGATCGCGGGGCTGCCAGAGATCGTCGAGTTGAATATCGGCTACTACATGATCGGAGAGGCGCTGTTCGTCGGGATCGGTGAGACCGTTCGCGCAATGCGGGCCGCGATGGATCGTGGGCGTGCAAATCCTGTCGGCCGGCATCATGCGAGCAAGGCATGATCATTGGCATCGGCTCCGACCTGATCGACATCCGCCGCGTCGCCAAGGTGATCGAGCGTCATGGCGACCGCTTTCTCGATCGCATCTTTACCGACGCCGAGCGCGCCCGGGCCGAACGCCGGTCCAAAATCGAGAAAATGGTGGTGGCGACTTACGCCAAACGGTTCGCCGCCAAGGAGGCCTGTTCCAAGGCGCTCGGCACCGGAATCCGGCGTGGCGTCTGGTGGCGCGACATGGGAGTGGTGAACCTGCCGGGTGGCCGTCCGACCATGCAGCTCACAGGCGGGGCGCTGGCTCGGCTCGAGGCGCTGACGCCGGAGGGTCTTCAGGCACGGATCGATCTCAGCATTACCGACGACTGGCCGTTGGCGCAGGCCTTCGTCATAATTTCGGCGGTCGTTCCGGGCAAACCCTGAGGCCTCCGGGCGGTCAATCCCGGCGGCCCGCCCAAAACTAAAAATCCAAGACTTGTCAATGGATTAGGAAGTTTTGATGCCGCCGTTGATTGCGCGGCTGCGAACAACCGTCTAAAACGCCGCAAGTTGGATCGAACCAGAGCGAATTCGGGTTTGTGCCGGAATCTGCTCTCAACATCAGAATCAGGACCATTTTCTTGACGCGAAACGAAGGGCTTTTCGCGTGAGGAAAATGCGCAACTACTGCGCGGGGAATCGCGCCGGGGAATCGGGAAAGCGATGAGCGTGACATCCGAGAAGAAATCTGAAAGCGGCTTGGGTGAAACCATCCGCGTCGTCATCCACGCTCTGCTGATCGCGCTCGTGATCCGCACCTTCCTGTTCCAGCCCTTCAACATCCCCTCGGGGTCGATGAAGGCCACGCTTTTGGTCGGCGACTATCTGTTCGTCTCGAAATATTCCTACGGCTACAGCCACTATTCGATTCCCTTGTCGCCGCCCTTGTTTTCGGGCCGCATCTTCGGCTCCGAGCCGGCCCGCGGCGACATTGTCGTGTTCCGCCTGCCGAAGGACGATTCCACCGACTACATCAAGCGCGTGATCGGGCTGCCCGGCGACCGCATCCAGATGCGGGGCGGCCTGCTCCACATCAACGACAAACCGGTGCAGCGCGAGCGCCTGTCCGACTTCATCGGCGAGGATCCTTGCGGCTCGTCGGAGGCCTTCGGACGGGTCA
>JAQGKJ010000427.1 GCA_028290165.1 Bradyrhizobium sp.
CGAGGCCTCGGCCAGCGCGCTTGCCAACAGCCGACCCTGGCTCGCCGCCGCCCACTGCGTGCGCGATGGCCTGGTCCGGACCTATGACATCCTGGCGCTGCCGACGTCTTCCCGCTGGGGCGGCACGCTGATCGGCGCCTATGTCAACGAGCGGGGACCTCACTATAATTTATTGGATACGATCTTTTCCACCACCGATGAAGGCGTGCTGTCGCTCGCGGCAATTCGCGATTCAAGCGGGCAACCGTCCGATTTTCAGATCGTCCATCACAATCAGGGCGCCTCACGGCTTCTCAAACTGCCGTCAACCAGCCTGTTGTGGCTCCGGCTCAGCGCCGGAGGCAACCTGCTGTGCCTGCCCGAGGTGATCGAGCGGTTGCAGGGCATCATCAGAAGCGGCAACAGCGATCATTTCGAAATCGACAGCGACGATCGTAACCTGAAGTTGGGCGTGACGGCATTCGGCGACATCCTCTCGCTGACGATTTCGGATGTTACCGCGCTCAAGCGGCGCGAGGCTTCGTTTCGCCTGCTGTTCGACAACAACCCGATGCCGATGTGGGTGTTCGACGCCGAAACCACGGATTTCCTCAGCGTCAATGACGCAGCGGTGCAGCATTACGGATATAGCCGCGCGACCTTTCTGCACATGAAGCTGCAGGAGATCTGGCCGGAGGATGAATGGGTGAGCCACACCCAGGCGCTGCAGCAGGTTGGCGATACCTATCACTCGGGGCGCAACTGGCGGCATCTCAAGGCCGATGGCAGCGAGATTCACGTGCTGACATTTGGACGGCGCGTCGCCTTCGAGGGCCGCGACGGCTATCTCGTCGCCGTCGTCGACATCACCGAACGGCGCAAGGCCGAGGCGCGGATTGTCTATATGGCCCACCATGATGGCCTGACCAACCTGCCGAACCGCGAGCTCTATCAGGATCGCCTCAAGCAGGCGCTGGAGCAAGGCCAGGCTGAAAACAAGCGCGTAGCCGTGCTCTGCGTCGATCTCGACCTGTTCAAGAACGTCAACGATTCATTCGGCCACCCGATGGGCGACCGCCTGCTGAGGCTGGTGGCTGACCGGCTGCGCTCGCAGCTTCGCGGCAACAATCTCGTTGCCCGGCTCGGCGGCGACGAGTTTGCGGTCATCCTGGCCTCCGACGTCTCGCCGAACGAAGCCAGCGATTATGCCGCCCGGCTGATCAAGATATTGAGCGCCTGTTACGACATCGACGGCATCGAGGTTGTGGTTGGCGCCAGCATCGGGATCGCTCTTTCGCCCGGCGACGGCACCACCAGCGAGGAACTGATGCGCAATGCCGACATGGCATTGTACCGGGCGAAGTCGGACGGCGGCGGCGTTCACCGGTTCTTCGAACGGGAGATGGACCGGCAGGCGCAAAAGCGCCGCGACATGGAACTCGATCTGCGGCGCGCGTTCGCCAATGGCGAATTCGAGCTGCACTATCAGCCGCTGGTGGACATCGCCGCGGACCGGATCTCAGGTTTTGAATCGCTTCTGCGCTGGCGGCATCCCGAAAAGGGCATGATCTCGCCGGCCGATTTCATCCCGGTCGCCGAAGATATCGGACTGATCGTTGCCCTTGGGGAATGGGTGCTGCGCGAAGCCTGCTCCGAGGCGGTGAAGTGGCCCACCGAGGTCAAGGTTGCCGTCAACCTGTCGCCGGTGCAGTTTCGCAGCCGCAACCTGGTTCAGGTGGTGATCTCGGCGCTGGCGCATTCCGGATTATCGCCCAGGCGGCTTGAACTTGAAATTACCGAATCGCTTTTCCTGGCCGAGACCGAGGCCAATCTGGCGATCCTGCATCAGTTGCGCGAACTCGGCGTCAGCATTTCGATGGACGATTTCGGCACCGGCTATTCGAGCCTCAGCTATCTGCGAAGCTTTCCGTTCGACAAGATCAAGATCGATCGCTCGTTCGTGAAGGATCTGGCGCAGCGCCCCGATTGCGTTGCGATCGTGCGGGCGATCTCCGGTCTTGGCCGCAGTCTCAACATCACCACGACCGCCGAGGGCGTCGAGACCGTGGACCAGCTCGACTGGTTGCGCGCCGAGGGCTGCAACGAGGTACAGGGCTTTTTGTTCAGCGCGGCGAAACCCGCAGCCGAGGTCGAACAGCTGTTGCTCAAATTTGGCCGGCGCGCGTCGCAGGCGGCCTAGAATCGCGTCACGATATCGGAAAGCTGCGGGCGCGGGCGGTCTTCGCTCGGCTTCGACGGGGTGCCGATGTGGATAAAACCGGCGAGCTTCTCGTCGGCCTTCAATCCCAGCCCGTCGAGGACGTCGCGATCGAACGCGAACCAGCCGGTCAGCCAGCACGCGCCGTAGCCGAGCGCGGTCGCCGCGGTGACGATGTTCATGGCGCTGGCTCCAGAGGATAATTCCTGCTCCCAGGGCGGCACCTTGGGGTTCGGCTTTGTGATACTGACGACGCCAATCACCAGCGGCGCGTCCGTGAGCCGGCGCTTCTCGACCTCGATATCGGAAGGCTGGCTTTGCGGATTCTTGTGAGCAAACACCTTTGCGATGACCTCGCCGGCGCGAACGCGCGCGTCGCCCTCGAACACGATAAAACGCCACGGCGTCAGCTTGCCGTGATCGGGCACCCGCGCGCCGATCGTCAGAATGGTTTCGAGCTCGGCCGGCGAGGGGCCGGGACCGCTCATCTCGCGCGGCTTTACCGAGCGGCGAATTTTCAGCAGGTCGATGGCGTCGGGCATTAGGCATTCCCTGATTTCGCTTCGATCAGCGACCATTCGGCATTTCGGACGGTCAGAAGACGTTGGCAAGCGGCATCTTTTAGCAGGTCTCTAAGCTCATCGCCGCCTCATATCCGGCGGGGTGGCTTCCTCGACCAGCGCGGCGATTGCTTCATCGGTCGGCATCACCTTCTGCCCCTCGCTGCCGAGCCGGCGGATCGAGACCGAATGGGTCTCGGCTTCCTTCTTGCCGACCACGAGCAGCGCCGGGATTTTCGCCAGCGAATGTTCGCGGACCTTGTAGTTGATCTTTTCGTTGCGCAGGTCGAGCTCGACGCGCAGGCCCGCGCGCCGAGCGGCGGCCGCGACCACCTTGGCATATTCATCGCCTTCCGAGGTGATGGTGGTGACGACCGCCTGGATCGGCGCCAGCCAGAGCGGAAAATTGCCCTCATAATGTTCGATCAGGATGCCGATGAAACGCTCCATCGAGCCGCAGATCGCGCGGTGCACCATGACCGGGGTTTTCTTCGAGCCGTCGGCATCGATGTAGAACGCACCGAACCGCTCCGGCAAATTGAAATCGACCTGCGTGGTGCCGCACTGCCAGTCGCGGCCGATGGCGTCGCGCAGCACATATTCGAATTTCGGGCCGTAGAACGCGCCTTCGCCGGGATTGATCGACGTCTTGATGCGCTGGTTGTGGCCTTGTGCCTCGATCTGCGCCAGCACGGTGGCCATCACGCGCTCGGCATGATCCCACATCTCGTCGGTGCCGACGCGCTTTTCGGGGCGGGTCGAGAGTTTAACCGTGAGTTCGCCCTCGAAGCCGAAATCCGCATAGGTCGACAGGATCAGATCGTTGATCTTCAAACATTCGTCGGCGAGCTGCTGCTCGGTGCAGAACACATGCGCGTCGTCCTGGGTGAAGCCGCGCACCCGCATCAAGCCGTGCATGGCGCCCGACGGCTCGTAGCGATGCACCACGCCGAACTCGGCCAGGCGCAACGGCAGGTCTCGATAGCTCTTCAGGCCGTGCTTGAAGATCTGCACATGCCCCGGGCAGTTCATCGGCTTCAATGCAAACCAGCGCTTGTCCTCGGCCTCGTCGCCTGCCGACTGCGCCGCGAACATGTTTTCGCGGTACCAGTCCCAATGGCCGGAGGTTTCCCACAGCGCCTTGTCGAGAATCTGCGGCGCGTTGACCTCGCTGTAATCGCCCGTGAGGCGCCGGCGCATATAGGCGATCAGCGCCTGGAAGATGGTCCAGCCCTTGGGGTGCCAGAACACCACGCCTGGGCCTTCTTCCTGGAAGTGAAACAGATGGAGCTCGCGGCCGAGCTTGCGGTGGTCGCGCTTCTCGGCCTCCTCGATCTGCTTCAGATACGCATCGAGGTCCTCCTGCTTGGCAAACGCGGTGCCGTAGATGCGCGTCAGCATCGGATTGTTTGAATCGCCGCGCCAATAGGCGCCCGCGACCTTCATCAGCTTGAACGCATTGCCGACCTTGCCGGTCGAGGTCATATGCGGGCCGCGGCAGAGATCGAACCAGTCGCCCTGAAAGTAGATCTTGATCGGCTCGTCGCCGGGAATCGCATCGACCAGCTCGACCTTGAAGTCCTCACCTTTGTCGCGGAATACCTGTTTGGTGCGTTCGCGTGACCAGACTTCCTTCGTAAAGGGTTTGTCGCGCGCGATGATCTCGCGCATCCTCTTTTCGATGGCGGCAAAGTCTTCCGGCGTGAACGGCTCGTTGCGAAAGAAATCGTAATAGAAGCCGTTCTCGATCACAGGGCCAATGGTCACCTGCGTGCCCGGCCAAAGCGACTGCACCGCTTCGGCCAGCACGTGGGCGGCGTCGTGCCGGATCAGTTCCAGCGCGCGGGCATCGTCGCGGGCGATGAACTCGATTTTCGCGTCGTGCTCGATCGGATCGGCGAGATCGACGACCTCGCCATTAAGCGCCATCGCCACCGTGCGCTTGGCCAGCGATGGCGAGATGCCCTTGGCGATATCGAGGCCGGTGGTGTCCTTCGGGAATTCGCGCGTCGCGCCATCGGGGAAGGTGAGGGCGACTTTGTGCATCGGCTCGGCCGGTTTTAGATTCGTGAGGCTGTACTGGAATCCTGAGGCGGGCTTGTTCTTGTCGTCGGGCATAGTTGTCTCCTGTAGCTCACTCCTGCGAACGAGCGCAGGTAAGCGGGAAGCAGCGGTATAGCAGGCGATTCGGGCGTTGCAATCCGGCTACTGCGGGGAACAGCGCCACGAAATACGGGCCTCGCCCTATGATTCAGGACCGGCCCGGTCTACATGCAGTTGCATGAAAAATCCGCCCCTGGACGGCCATGCCGGTCGCCGCTTCGCCCCCACCGCCCTGATGCTCGGCAATATCGTCACCGGTTGCTCCGTGCTGGCGCCGGCGGGTATGCTGAGCGAGTTGTCAGCGGGGCTCGGCGTCACGATCCGTGACGCGGGACTGCTGATCACCTTCGGCGCGATCGTGCTTTGCGTCGGCTCCCCGCTGACGGCTTGGCTGACCAGCCGGATCGAGCGCCGCACCCTCCTCACCGCAACGCTCGGCGTGCTCGCGCTGACCAACGCCGCCTCTGCATTAGCGCCCGACTATGCGAGCCTGCTCGTCATTCGCCTGATCATGCTGGCGGTCGGCGCGCTCTATACGCCGCAGGCAGCCGGCACCGGCGCTCTCATTGTGCGCGCGGAGAAACGCGGCAGCACCATTGCCTACATTTTTCTTGGCTGGTCGCTCGCCGCCGCGATCGGCCTGCCGCTGATCACATTCATCGCCAGCCGCTACGGCTGGCGCGCGGTTTACGGCAGTATCGGCCTGATGGGCTGTTTGAGTTTCCTGTTGCTGGCGTGGCGGCTGCCGGGTGGATTGGTCGGTTCGCCGGTCGATCTCAAGACCTGGGCCGACGTCGGGCGCAATCGGATGATCGTGCTGCTGCTGTCGATCACGACGCTGCAGATGTCCGGGCAGTTCGTGGTGTTCACGTTCATGGGACCGCTATTGACGAAGCTGACACATGCCGGTCCAGACGCCGTCGGGCTGGTATTCATGGTGTACGGCTTGTTCGGCTTCATCGGAATTGCGATCGCGACCCGTATCGTCGATTCCTGGGGTGCCTATAAAACCTCGGTGTTGTCCACGACTCTGATGCTGACCGGCGTCACCGGGTGGGCGCTCAGCGCCGGCCTCTATCCGTTGATGGCCTGCTCGGTCGCGATCTGGGGACTGGGATTTGCTTCTACCAATTCGATGCAGCAGGTACGGCTGGTCGCCGCGGCGCCGACGCTGGCATCGGCGTCGGTGTCGCTGAATACGTCGGTACTCTATATCGGGCAGGCCGTTGGTTCGGCGATCGGCGGCGTGCTGTATGGGCGCGACCTGTTGTACGGCGCAGGCTACGTAGCGATGGGCTTCGTCGCGCTGGCTCTAGTGATGGTGGTCCTGTCGAAGCCACGGCGCGCGATCGTTCCGGCCGGTTGACGGCAAGTCTCCCCATAAAAGGCGGTTTCCAGTATCGACGAAGCCGCCACGCGGCTCGACACAAAGTCCGTGTTGCCTTAAATCGGCAGGCAGAATCGAAGGGGAAGTGTGATGAGAAAAATACTCGCGCTCGTTTTGGTCCTGTATTCGGGCGCAGCCCTTGCGCAAGCTACCGCGCCCGCCGCCGAAAACCCGCCGACCGTCGGTGGAAAGCCGCTGGTCCAGGTCAAGCCGAAAGCGGCGGTTGCGAAGGGAAAAGAGGCGGCCCCGAAGGGCAAACCGCAATCAATTGCGCAGAAGTTGCAGGCCTGTCTTGAAATCGACGATGAAACAAAGGGCCGCCTGGATTGCTACGATGCAATCTTTCCGCCCAAGCCAAACCCCAAGGCACCCGCTGCAAAAGGCGTCGCGGACTGTCGCTTCACCAAGGAAGAAGACGAGCGGCTGAAATGCTTTAACGGCTTTGCCGAGAAGATACCCAAGTTCTGAAGATACCCAAGTTCTAAAGTATCTTCCCGACGATCCCACGCACCGGAAATCGCGCGACCATCGACATCACTTTCAACGATCGGACGCTGGGTTTGGAGCACGACGCGAAAGCGCGGCGGATTTTTTGCGATTATTGGCCCGCAGGAGATGCGGAGCTTGCCGCGACCCGCGTCA
>JAQGKJ010000430.1 GCA_028290165.1 Bradyrhizobium sp.
CATATCCCCGCTTGGGCCCGGTCGGTATACGGCCGGGCGTTCTCGACTGAGGTTCACCACGCGGAGAAGTTCACTACGCGGGCACAGCCAGGACCCATAGAATCAAATGCCGTGCCAGATGGTGCGCATTCCCTAACGGACTATGAACGCCCGCCTTTTCGCGCTTTACGGGAATCGATCCCCCCTGCGCCATTCGGTCGCGCTCAAAGCCTAGTCATGCCTGCTTAAAACATAGGCATGACAGACTCCCGACATAATCTTGCTCACGGCGAGGGCAGCGAAACGGTATTTGGATGGGGAATTTTACTGCAAAGCCTCTCCATGCTGCGAAATATCGAGGCCTTCAAGCTCGTGTTCCCGCGAAACCCGCAGCGGTACGAACGCGCTAACCAGCTTCAGCAGCAGGTACGTGATACCGCCGGACCAGGCCAGGGTCACCGCGACCCCGTAGAACTGGATCAGCAATTGCCGCGGGTTGCCCTCGATCAGCCCCGCGGTTCCGCCGATCGAGGCGGTGGCGAACACCCCGGCTAGCAGGATTCCGGTCATTCCGCCGACGCCGTGGACCCCGAACACATCGAGCGAATCGTCATAGTTGAAACGGTGCTTGAGCGAAGTGCAGGCCCAGAAGCACACCAGGCCCGCGACCACGCCGATGATGATGCCGTGCCAGGGAGCTACAAATCCGCTTGCTGGCGTGATCGTTCCCAGCCCCGCGACCGCGCCGGAAATCATGCCGAGCACGGACGGCTTGCGCCGGATCGTCCATTCGATCGCGCCCCAGGTCAGCGCGCCGGCGCAAGCCGCGAGATGGGTCGCGATGATCGCCATCACCGCGCGCGAATTCGCTGCCAGTGCCGATCCGCCGTTGAAGCCGAACCAGCCGACCCACAATAGCCCGGTGCCGACGACAGCGAGTGACAAGTCGAACGGCGACAGGTTTTCGGTGCCGTAGCCATGGCGCCGGCCCATCACTTTGGCCGCAACCAGGCCGCCGACGCCGGCCGAGAGATGCACCACAAGGCCGCCGGCAAAATCCAGCACGCCCATGGCGCCGAGAAAGCCGCCGCCCCAAACCCAATGGGCAAGTGGAACGTAGACGAAGACAAACCAGCCGATGGAAAACAAGAGATAGGCCGAGAACCGCATCCGGTCGGCGACGGAGCCCGCCACCAGCGCTACCGTGATGATCGCAAACGTCATCTGGTAGAGCATGAACAGGCTTTCCGGGATGGTCTTCGCCGCGGGATTGACGCCGTCGATGGTCATACCCGCCAGAAACCAGCGATCCAGCGTCCCAAGCCAGGGGCCGTCGCCGACGAACACCAGCGAATAACCGAACGCCACCCAGAGAATGGAGATAATGGTTACGGCCGCGAGGCTTTGCGCCATCGTCGCCAGCACGTTCTTCTTGCGCACCATGCCGGAATAGAACAGCGCCAGCCCCGGTATCGTCATCATCAATACCAACGCGGTTGCCACGATCATCCATGCGGTGTCGGCGGCGTTGATGGTCGATGTCTCGGCAAGCGCCGGTGTCGAGAACGAGAAGATGGTCGCAAGACCAATCGGCGCAGCCCGCTTCGCTGCACGACACAAGAGTGCCCTCATGGTATTTCCCCAGCCTGATATGATGTATTGATCGCACTCCCGGCGCCTTTGCCGGATGCAATTGCAGAGCAGAACTTACAGCGCGTCGCTGTCGGTTTCGCCGGTCCGGATCCGCAGCGCGTGATCGATCGGCGTCACGAAGATCTTGCCGTCGCCGATCTGGCCGGTGCGGGCGCTCGAGGTAATGACTTCGACCGCCTTGTCGGCAAGGTCGGACGCGACCGCGATTTCGATCCTGAGCTTGGGCAGAAAATTCACGACATATTCGGCGCCGCGATAGATCTCGGTGTGGCCCTTCTGGCGGCCGTAACCCTTGACCTCGGTCACGGTCATGCCCGTGACCCCGATCGCGGTGAGGGCCTGGCGCACCTCGTCAAGCTTGAATGGTTTGATAATGGCGACGACGAGCTTCATGGTCCGGCCTTCAGTTTCCAAATTCGCAAATGCCGGGCGCGTTCTGACTTGCGCCCCGTCCAACTCTGGCATCTTTCTGTGCGATTGGCACAAAAAGTTTGCAAGGAGAGCGAAAAACAATTGCCGTGGCCGGCCTCCGGTCGGTAGCCTGCCCACAGGGCACAGGGATAATCCGCCAGCATGCGGGTTGATTGCCTGCCGTCTTGCGGGCTCGGCGGCCCGCGGCAACGCCCAAGGGGGACGAAATGTCGAACCGATCCTGGTTTTTTGCGTCCCAAGGTCGGCAACAGGGCCCTTATCCAGAAGCCCAACTGCGCGAGTTGATCGCCTCAGGCGCGGTTACGGCGGAGACGCTGGTCTGGACCGAGGGCATGGCAGGCTGGCAGAAGGCGGGGGAAATTCCAGGCCTGCTCTCGGGTGCTTCGGGTCCACCCGTCATCCCGCAATCGGGCCGCCCAATCGTCGGCACCGGCGGCCACGGCGCCGCGCCGCTTTCGATCGAGCTGCCGCTTTGGGCCTTCCTCGGGCGCATCCTGCTGCTGATGATCGGATACTTGTTCGTGATTCCCGCGCCTTGGACCGGGACCGGCTTTTACCGCTGGATGGCGTCGCGAACCGAGGTGCCAGGCCGGCCAAATTTCGCCTTCACCGGCCAGCCCGGCGACATCTGGTATGTGTTCGTCGCGACGGCGCTGATGTTCTATGTGCAAGCCTACGACAACAGGCTGCAACTCATTCTCATTCCAGTTTCGGCATTTCTGTCCTGGATATTGGTGCGATGGCTCGCCGGCAATCTCAGCTCAAACGCGCAGCGGCTTCCAATCGCCTTCAACGGTAGCGCGGTCACCTTCATCGGCTGGCAATTGCTGATGTACGTCTCGTTCATCACCATCATCGGTTGGGCCTGGGTCACGACAGCGTGGATGCGATGGATCTGCCGCAACATCGGCGGGACGCAGCGCGAGGTGGTGTTCAACGGCACCGGGCTGGAAGTGCTGTGGCGCACCATCGTGTTCGCGATCTGCTGCGCATTCATCGTTCCGATTCCGTGGATGTTGCGCTGGTATAACCGCTGGTACATCTCCCAATTCGCCCTGGTCGAGCGAACTGCGTACACCAACGCTTAGAGCCTGCGATCATCGACGTTCGCGCAGCGAGCCTTCTTGGGCGACGGAAGCCACCAGCGTGCCGTCCTGCTTGAAGATCATGCCACGCGTAAGACCGCGCCCGCCCTGCGCGCTCGGTGAATCCTGGGCGTAAAGCAGCCATTCGTCGGCACGGAACGGGCGGTGAAACCACATCGCGTGATCGAGGCTCGCCGGCAGCATGCGCTGGTCGAACAGCGTCCGTCCGTAGCGCGCCATCGCCGCATCCAGCAGCGAGAAATCCGACGCATAGGCCAGCGCGCACATATGCAGCGCCGGATCGTCGGACAGTTTTGAGGCGGTTCGGATCCAGACATGGATGCGGCCGTCCTCGATCTTCTGGCCGAAATAGCGGCCGAGTTCGACCGGGCGCAGCTCGATCGGGCGCTCGGCTTCGTAATAGCGGCGGATGAATTCCGGCATGTCGCGGAACATCGGCTGTTTTGCCACCTCTTCGGCGGTGAGTTTTTCCGGCGGCGGCACATCCGGCATCTTGTCCTGATGATCGAACGAGCTTGGCTCGTCGATATGAAAAGACACCATGATCGAGAAGATCGCGTTGCCGTGCTGGATCGCGGTGACCCTGCGCGTCGTGTAGCTCCTGCCGTCGCGCAGCCGCTCGACCTGATAGATGATCGGGATCTGCGGATCGCCCGGGAGGATGAAATAGCAGTGCAGCGAATGCGGCAGGCGGCCTTCGACGGTGCGGCATGCCGCCACCATCGCCTGTCCGATCACCTGCCCGCCGAACACCCGCTGCCAGCTCGTCTTCGGGCTGTTGCCGCGAAACAAGTTCACCTCGAGCGGTTCGAGATCGAGAATGGAAATCAGGTCGATCAGGCCTTTGGACATTGAAGAGCCTTTATTGGTCGACTCGTCGACTTGAGGGTCAACTCCCTCGCTTGGGGAACCTGTTTCGCCCAGCTATAGTCATGTAGCAAGTCCAGTCTATGACCTCTGTGAGTAAGGGTTCGGCATGTCGGCACAGCGAAGCATTGTCATCGGCGGCGGCGCGTTTGCTGGATTGGCGCTGGCGCTGGGGCTGCGTCAGGGCCTGGGTACCGACATTCCCATCATCGTCGCCGATCCGGCGCTGGGGGTAAGGCCGAGCCGCGATCCGCGCGCGACCGCCATCGTCGCAGCCTGCCGCCGGCTGTTCGAGACCATCGGGGTGTGGGATCAGGTCGCCGCCGGCGCGCAGCCGATTCTCGATATGGTCGTGACCGATTCCAGGCTGGAGGACGCGACCCGTCCGGTGTTCCTGACTTTTGCGGGCGATGTAGAACTTGGCGAACCGTTCGCGCATATGGTGGAAAACCGCCATCTGATCGATGCGCTGGTCAAGCGCGGCGAGGCCGCGGGCGTCGACCTCCGCGCCACCGCGGTGACGGATTTTGTTTCACGCGCCGACGGCGTCGATGTGACGCTGGCGGACGGCAGCGTGATCGAGGCGAGCCTTTTGGTGGCGGCCGACGGCGCGCGTTCGAAACTGCGCGAGCGCGCCGGCATCCCCACCCATGGCTGGGACTACGATCAATCCGGCATCGTCGTCACCGTCGGCCATGAACGCGATCATCACGGCCGCGCCGAAGAACATTTCCTCCCCGCGGGACCGTTCGCGATACTGCCGCTGAGCGGAAACCGCTCGTCGCTGGTGTGGACCGAGAAACGCAGCGAGGCAGCGCGGATCGTTGTGCTGAACGAGGACGAATTTCACGGCGAACTCGAGCAGCGTTTTGGCCTGCATCTCGGCGAGATCAAGGCGCTCGACAAGCCGCGCGCGTTTCCGCTCAGCTATTTCGTCGCGCGCTCCTTCATCGGCGAACGGCTGGCGCTGATCGGCGACGCCGCGCATGTGATTCACCCGATTGCCGGACAGGGGCTCAATCTTGGCCTGAAGGATGTCGCGGCGCTGGCCGAGGTGATCGTCGATGCGGCGCGGCTCGGAATGGATCTCGGACAGGCCGACGTGCTCGACCGCTATCAGCGCTGGCGGCGGTTCGACACCATGGCGATGGGGCTCGCCACCAACTCGCTCAACCTGTTGTTCTCGAACAGGTCAGCACTGCTGCGCGCCGTGCGCGACATTGGGCTCGGTCTGGTCGACCGCACGCCGCCCCTGAAAAGCCTGTTCATCCGCCAGGCCGCCGGACTTGCCGGCGAAGTGCCGCGGCTATTGAAGGGCGAAGCGCTGTAGGCCTGATCAGATTATCGTCATGGCCGGGCTTGTCCCGGCCATCCACGTCTTTGTCTCGCTGCAAAGAAAGCAAGACGTGGATGCCCGGCACAAGGCCGGGCATGACGAAGGGAGTGATACCCCTCACTCGATCTTCCTTGCTTCTTCCGGCAGCATGATCGGAATGCCGTCGCGGATCGGGTAGGCGAGTTTTGCGGAACGCGAGATCAGTTCCTGCCTTGCGGGGTCAAACTCCAGCGGGCCCTTGGTCAGCGGACAGACCAGAATCTCCAGGAGTTTGGGATCGACGGTGCCTTCAAGGCGTTCGGGCGGGGCGGTCATGCGCTGGTCTCCGGCTTGGGTATTCGGCCCCTGTAGCATACTCGATTCATGCGTGTCCTCGCGCTCTAGCTATGGCTCCGCCATCCGGAGCATTTCCTCCAGCACGGCCTGCTGTTGCGCCCGTGGCAAGGGCCTATCCGACAGCGCAAAGCCAAGAAACGCCCAATAGAGAATTTGTGCCCGCGCGCGCGCCACGTCGGGTGGAAATCCGGAGGCCCGAAACTGGCTTTCCACGTAACTCAGCCGGCGCCGGTCGATCGCCTGCACCGCGGCTTTAGCCGCCGGGTCGACGGTGGCCCAGCTGCGCACCGCGTTCTCCAGCGCCAGCCTCTCGCTGAACACCCGGCGCAGCAAAAGCGGCAGCCGATTGTCGTTGGCAGCGGCTGCCTCGACGTCGGCGATGATCGCTTCGGCGGCGATCTCGCGCCAACGCTTGAGGATCGCCGAATGAAATGCGCCGATATCGGCGAAATGCCAGTAAAAGCTGCCGCGCGACACTCCCATAGCTTTCGCCAGCGGCTCGGCCTTCAGCGCCGTAAATCCGCTCTCCGCCAGCGTCTTGAGGCCCTGGTGCAGCCAGTCCGTTGCAGAAAGTTGATCGGCCATGTTTGTTCCCTGCGACATCTCACCATACATCACTGTATTGACAGGTGCCAGCCGCCGACCTATTCACCATACAGCACCGTATGGAGTGAAGCCAATGCGCGATCTCTTGCTGCAACTTTCCGGGCTCGCCGCGATCGCGGCCGCCCTGATGCATGGCGTGATCGGCGAAACCAGGATATTCCCGCGCGCCACCATCGAGCCGCCGCGGCTGCGGACGCTGATCCGACTGGTGTGGCAGGCCGGCACCGTGGCGTGGATCGGCGGCGGCGCGCTGCTGGTCGCAGCACCCCTGATGGGGTCGGAGCCGGCGCGGCACTGGATCGTCGTGACGCTCGCCTGCGTGTTTGCGTTCGGAGCGCTCGGCAACGCGATCGCGACGCGCGGCCGGCATTTTGGCTGGATGGCGCTCAGCGCGGTCGTCGCTCTGGCGGTCGCCGGCTACTGACGTACGCATCTACTCTCACGGGTGCGTAATCCGCCAGACCGTGCCGTTGGCGTCTTCGGAGACGAGCAACGCGCCGTCATGCGCGACGGCCACGCCGACGGGCCGTCCCCAGACGTCGGAATCGCTGATGACAAAGCCGGTGAGGAAATCTTCGTACTCGCCGGTCGGGATTCCGTCCTTGAGGCGGATGCGGATGACCTTGTAGCCCGTGCGCTTCGACCTGTTCCATGAGCCATGCTCGGCCGCGAACCCATCGCCGCGATATTCGGCCGGAAACGTGCGGCCGTTGTAGAACGTGAGCCCAAGCGAAGCCGAGTGGGCTTGGATCAGAACATCCGGAACGGTGACTTTTCCCTTCAGGTCGGGACGCTCGCCGGTGTGCCGCGAATCTTCGTTGTTGCCGATGTAGAACCAGGGCCACCCGTAGAACGCGCCTTCCCGCACGCGGGTGACATAATCTGGCACCAGATTGTCTCCGAAACCGTCGCGCTCGTTGGTCGAGCAATATAAATCCCCGGTGACGGGATGCACTGCGAGGCCTACGCAATTGCGGATGCCGGTGGCAAAGACACCAGGGTTTTTTCCATCGGGATCGAATGTCAGCACGGCGGCACGATCGGTCTCGCTTGCCCAACTTGCACCGAGCGCGTGGTTGCCGATCCATGACGGCAGTCCGCCTGGCGCGCTTCCCATCCCTTCGCCGTCATTGCCGGCGGAGCCAACCGAAACCAGCATCCGTTTGTCGTCGTTGCTGAAGACGATGTCCCTGGTCGAGTGTCCATAGCCATGCGGTAACTCCGCGACGACGGTTTCAGGCTTTGCCTGCGCCTTGATGTCGCCCGCCGTGTAGCGAAAGCGAACGACGCTGTCGGTGTTGGCGACATAGACCCATTGCGGGTTGTGTCCACTCGGAAAGAAAGCGATCCCGAACGGCCTGTTGAGCGCGCTCGCGTAAATCTCATTGACGGAAGGCTTTGCCTCTCCGTCAGTCGCCCGCAAGACGCGAATTCTTCCCGCCCGCGTTTCCGCGATGAAGATGTCCCCATTCCGCGCCACCTTCATCTGACGCGGTCCGCTCAGCCCGGCGGCGAACAACTCGACTTTAAATCCGGCAGGAGCTTGCGGGATGGTAGCCGCGGGCCGCGGGACGACATGAGAACTACTGGCGGACGAAGGCGTGGCTCCCGGCCTTGGCAGGTCGTCAGGTTTTATCAGACGGCTCACGCCTGGTCTGTCGGCGCGCCAGTCACCGAACGCAGCCGTGCCCACCAGCGGCCCCGTTTGCGCCACCGCATGGCCAACGCCGGCGCCGGCGAACATTGCTGCCACCAACGCGGTTAAAGTGTGATGATGTAGCCGCATGATCCCTCGATCTCTACTCACTTTATCCCGAAACACGGTGCTCAAAAGTCGCACAGACCTTCGCTCGTCGGCGGTGATGAACTTATAATCCTTCTAAGGTGGGCCGGTTTCCGATCGTCACGCTTGACCTAACTGCCAGCGATTGAAAATACAAACCATGACAAGCACCAAACAAACCGACGGGCGCCCACGCATGCCGCTGGGATTGGCCAAGCGGGGTTACTCCGGCGTAATCCAACATCTCGCCGCCGGTGACGCGAGCTCGGCGCTGTCCGCAATCGAGCTCGAAAGCCGCCTGATCGAACTCGGCTTCGTGGAAGGCGCCAAGGTCGAGGTGCTGCACGAAGGCATTGTCGGGGGCGACCCGATCGCCGTGCGCATCGAGAACGTCACCATCGCGGTGCGCCGGCGCGAGGCGATGGCCGTCATCGTGGCCTGACGGAACTGGACTACCGCCATGGAAGCTCCGTTGATGCATCTCGCCCTGGTCGGCACGCCGAACAGCGGCAAGACCGCGCTGTTCAATGCGCTGACCGGAAGCCGTCAGAAGGTCGCGAACTATCCCGGCGTTACGGTGGAGCGCAAGGAAGGCTCCTTCGTCACGCCGCTTGGCCGTCAGGTGTCGGTGGTCGATCTGCCTGGCACCTATTCGCTGCGGGGCCGCAGCCCCGATGAAGAAATCACCCGCGATGTCGTGCTCGGCCGCACCGCCGGCGAAGCCCTGCCCGATCTCGTGCTCTGCGTGGCCGATTCGACCAATCTGCGGCTGACCATCCGCCTGGTGCTCGAACTCAAGCGCACCGGCCGCCCCCTGATGCTGGTGCTCAACATGTTCGACATCGCCACCCGCCGCGGCGTCACCGTCGACGTCGCAGGGCTCTCCGAAGCATTGGGCATACCCGTGGTGACGTCGATCGCGGTGCGCAAGGGCGGCACCGCCGATCTGTTGCGGCGGACCGACGAAGTCGCCGCACAAGCTGCGATCCCCTTGCGGCAAAATCTCTGGCAGCCGCTCACGGTCGCCGAATTGCGCGCCACGCAGCGGGAGGCCGACGGCATCATCGCCGCGACCGTCAGCCTGCCGGCGAAGCCTGATACCTGGACGGCGCGCATTGATGCCGTGGTGCTGCACCCGGTGGCGGGGCTGGCCATCCTGGCGCTGATCCTGTTTGTGATGTTCCAGGCGGTGTTCGCCTGGGCACAGCCGCTGATGGAGCTGTTGTCGTCCGCCTTCGTCGCCCTGGGTCAACTGGTCCACGACACATTGCCTGCCGGCCTACTGCAGAACTTCCTGCAGAACGGGGTTATTTCAGGGGTCGGTAGCGTTATCGTGTTCCTGCCGCAGATCATCATCATCTTCCTGTTCATCCTGCTGCTGGAAGATTTCGG
>JAQGKJ010000485.1 GCA_028290165.1 Bradyrhizobium sp.
ACCAAGCCGAAGCGATGCCGCCGTATCGCTGGATGCAACCAAGAGTTTCAAATCGATTCCCCCGTCCCCTGTTCCCCCGGCATCCCCCGTATCTGCGTCGTCACAGAACTCGCGAACACAAACCACACCCATCTCGCCGGCGTCGATCAACCCCGAGTGTGATTCAATGGACATCAAGCAAGAGCCGCAGCAGTTGCTCCGCCTCCCGGCCGACTGCAGCATCGGCGGCATTCGCGTCGTCTATGATCTGCTCTGCAAGGCGCTGACGGGCCAGAACCGGCTGGAAATCGATTGCTCGGCTGTCGACAAGGCCGATGTCACCTCGGTCCAGCTTCTTGTTTCAACTGCCAAGACCGCGCGCCACCTTGGAAACCGGGTCAGCCTGACGGCGATTTCGGACGTGCTGCGGTCCGCGATTCAGCGCGCCGGCGTTTCCAGCCGCGCCATCCCCGACAGCCATCCCGTCCAGCAATCCGAGGTCAAATAGTGGCCAACATTCTCACCGTCGACGATTCACCGAGCATCCGGCAGATGATCAAGGTCACGCTTGCGCCGGCCGGACACACTGTGATCGAGGCGGGCGACGGCGCTCAGGGACTGGAAAAAGCAAAATCCAACAAACTGGACCTTGTCATCACCGATCTCAACATGCCGGTCAAGAACGGCCTGGAGCTGATACGGGCGCTGCGGGCATTGCCGGCGCTTCTGGGGATGCCGATCGTGTACCTCAAGACCGAGTCAAACGACGCCGTCAAGCTGGAGGCAAAGAAGGCCGGCGCCACCGGCTGGATCACCAAACCATTCAAGCAGGAACAACTTCTGGCCGTGGTCAGCAAGCTGGTGCGGTCGTGACGGTTCTGGATCCCGCCGAGGTCTTTCGTCAGGAAGCCAGCGAACTGTTCGACGTGCTGGAAGCCGCACTGCTCGATCTCGGCCTTCGCCCCGACGATAGAGAGCTCGTCGACGAAGCTTTCCGCGCGCTGCATACCATCAAGGGATCGGGCGCAATGTTCGGCTTCGACGTGGTAGCCGGCTTCACGCATGAATTCGAAACCGCCTTTGATCGGGTCCGCAAGGGCGAGATCAGGCCGGATCAGGACCTTATTTCCGTTGCGCTCGCCGCCAAGGATTACATCCGCACCCTGATCGAAGCGCCGGAAACCACCGATTCGATCATCGGCGATGCCATTCTCGACGATCTGCATCGCTTGATGGAGCCCGGTCGGCACGCGAGCGGTCCATCATCGACGGTGGAGCGACCGGCGTCCGCACCGGAAGTCGGGATTGGATGGCAGCTTCATATCGAGTTCGAGCGCGATATTCTGTGCAACGGCTCCAATCCGCTCGTCTTCTTGGTTGATCTTGGAAAGCTCGGCCCCTGCTTCGTGGTGGCGCTGACCGACGATGTGCCCTTTCTTGACGAAATGGATCCCGAGCACTGCTTCCTGAAATGGGATGTCACGCTGCACAGCGTCTGCGACCGGGCGGCGATCGACGACGTCTTCATTTTCGTTCAGGACGAGATGAAACTTGTCTGCGAGCCGTTGGCGATGACGGCCGCGATCGCGCCGCCCCTGGCGCCGCTCGAAATGCCGGCCGAGGATTCGTCGTTACCCGAAATTGCGGCCGGCGAGGCAAGCCAGCCTGCGCCGCAGGTCGAAAAGAGGCGCGAAGAGCCGAGGCGCGCCGACGACAAGGCCAACGCGACGGTCCGCGTCCAAGCCGAGCGGCTCGACGAGCTGATGGACCGGGTCGGCGAACTGGTGATTGCCCAGGCAAGGCTCAGTCAACTGGCGTCCGCTACCGACGATATTTCGATCAAGGCGATCGCCGAGGAAATCGAACGTCTGGCCGCAAGCCTGCGCGACACCACGATGGGCGCCAGGATGGTGCCGATCGGCTCATTGTTCGGGCGCTTCCGGCGGCTGGTTCACGATCTTTCGAGGGATCTCGGCAAGCCGGTCGAGTTCGTGACGTCAGGCGAAGATACCGAACTGGACAAGACCATGATCGAGCGCCTTGCCGATCCGCTGGTCCATCTCATCCGCAATGCCATCGACCATGGGATCGAGAGCAGCGAGAGCCGCACCGCGGCGGGCAAAGCCGACATCGGCCGCATCGAAATCACGGCAACGCACGCCGGTGCGCAGGTTCTGGTGACCGTTCGCGACAACGGCGCAGGCCTCAACACCGCGCGCATCAGGGCGAAAGCCGAAGAGCAGGGATTGATCGCGCCGGGCGTGACGATGTCCGACCAGGACATTCACCAATTCCTATTTCACCCGGGGTTTTCGACGGCGCAGACGGTTTCGGCGCTGTCGGGCCGCGGCGTCGGCATGGACGTGGTCAAGCGCACCATCGAGGCGATGCGCGGATCGATCGACACCGCCACCGTGCCGGGTCACGGCACCACGGTGACGCTGCGCCTGCCGCTGACGCTGGCCATTATCGAGGGACTGCTGATCAGGGTCGGCGAAGGCCGTTACATCATTCCGCTCTCGGCGGTGGAGGAATGCGCCGAGCTGTCGGCTGCCGACGAAAGGGAACGTGGGCGCGACTTCCTCAACATGCGCGGCGATCTGGTGCCGTTTCTGCGGTTGAGAAATCTGTTCGCTTCGGAGGGCGAGCCCGACCTTCATCAAAAGATCATCATCGCGTCCGCGGGCGAGACCCGCATCGGGCTGATCGCCGATCAGATCATCGGCAGCCATCAGTCGGTGATCAAGTCGCTGTCGAAATTGCATTCTGACGTCACGATGTTTTCCGGCGCCACCATTCTCGGCGACGGCAGCGCCGCGTTGATCCTCGACGTCGCGCAGCTGATCGCGGCCGGCCAGGGTCTGACCGAAAAACAGCTCCTCAAAGAGGCCGCCTGATCAATCAGAGTGTGAT
>JAQGKJ010000509.1 GCA_028290165.1 Bradyrhizobium sp.
TCCCTGGACGGCAGATTTACCGTTGCGCTTGGTTCGAGGCCGATCCTAGCCGGAATATTCACCGGCCGCGACCTTCCGGGCCGGGGAAGAATTCGCTGGTCTTGCCCGTCACCCAGTAGGCAACAAGGCCGATCCATTCGCGAACCCCGGTATCGACGCGGCCGAGCCCCTCGGTGGCCACGATCGAGAACGTCAGAAGGTCTACGGCCCCGCGCGTGCGCCAGTCGACCGGATATGGCTCGACGGCGAATCCGGCCTTTCGGAACAGGCCGACCGATCGCGGCATATGGTAGGCCGAGGTCACCAGCAGCCAGCGCTCGCCGCTTTTCGGCGCGGCCAGTGCTTTGGAAAATTCGGCGTTCTCTTGCGTGTTGCGCGCGCGGCGTTCCATCACAAGCCGCTCCTTCGAGATGCCGAGACTTTCGAACAAAGAACTGGCGTAATCGGCTTCCTTCGCATCGTTGGAGATCAAATTCGCGCTTCCGCCGGTGTAAAGAATGCGGGCGTTCGGATAGCGACGCGCCAGCGCCGCCGCGGCGATCACACGATCGGCCGCGCCGCTGACCACGGCTACCCCGTGCGCCGCCGAAAGATCGGCATCGATCGGCCCACCAAGCACGACAATGCCGTCCGGGGCGCCGCGCGACGCATCCCACGGCGGAAATCGCTGTTCCAGCGGATAGAGCACAAGATTTCCAAGCGGCGAAAACCCGCATATCGCGAGCAGCACGAAAGATGCGAACAGGAGCTTGCGGCCGACGCCTGCAAACCGCGTGGCCAGCAGGATCGCGCCGACGAGGCCGATGCCGATCAGGAAATTGGTCGGCAACATCATGATGCCGATTGTCTTGGAGAGCACAAAAAACAATGCAATATCTCGTGATATGGATGTTGCGCCGGGGCATCAGATTCAATGTTTCATACGCGGGCTTGACCCGCGTATCCATCTATCTTCGAAAAATGCCTCATTCGAACGTGATCGATTGCCGGGTACGCAGACGAGTTCACGCAGTCTGCGGAAGGCAAACTACTATGCCGGCAATGACACAGTGTTAGGACAAAGACGACCAGAAAGCCTCCTCATGACCCACCATCATCTGCATTCAAGCCCCGCGACCTGCCATTGGGGCTTTTTCGAAGCAAAACTAAAGCCCGTCCTGACCATCGCCAGCGGCGATGAAGTGACCGTCGACACCATCACCGGCGGCCCGGAGGTGGTGCCCGACCGCAACCGGTTTCACGTTCCGCCCGAACTCGACGACGTGCATGCGAAGAACGAGCGGATGGTGCCGGGCCATATCCTGACCGGTCCGATTGCCGTCGACGGCGCTGCGCCCGGCGACGTGCTGGAGGTCGAGATCCTTGATGTCAGGCTTCGGCAGGACTGGGGTTACAACTTGATCCGTCCGCTCGCGGGCACCCTGCCCGACGATTTCCACGAGACCCGGCTGATCAACATTCCGCTCGATGCGAAACGGATGGTCGGCCACCTCCCATGGGGGCTCGATCTGCCGCTCAAACCGTTTTTTGGCGTGATAGGCGTTGCGCCGCCGCCGGCCTGGGGCCGTATCACCTCGCTGATCCCCCGCGCGATGGGCGGCAACCTCGACAACAAGGAACTCACGCCGGGCGCCAAACTCTTTCTGCCGGTGTTCGTGCCGGGCGCACTGTTTTCCTGCGGCGACGGCCACGGCGTCCAGGGCGACGGCGAAGTCTGCGTCACCGCGATCGAGACCGCCCTGCAGGGACGCTTCAAGCTGACGCTGCGCAAGGATTTGCGGCTCGATTATCCCCGCGCCGAGACGCCGACGCATTACATGACGATGGCGATGGATCCCGACCTCGATCAATGCGTGGTGCGGTCGCTGCGCGACATGATCGTGTTGCTTGGCGAAAAACGCAACCTGTCGCGCGAGGATGCCTACACGCTCTGCAGCCTCGCCGCGGACCTGCGGGTGACCCAGACCGTCAACGGCTCCAAAGGCATCCATTGCATGATCGAAAAGAAAGTCGTGCATGGGTGACGCGTAAGCACAAATCGCTTCTCTGCAATGACGGGAAAACCAAAGCGAATCGTCCTGCGAAAGCAGGGCCCGTACGCCGCGGCCTCACGTTTGGCACGGTGGCTAGCGGCTTCTGCTCCAACTAACGACTGTGGTTATGGGTCCCTGCTTTCGCAGGGACGACAGCGTAGTCGTTTTGCTACTCGAAATTTCAAACAGCCAAGTCACGACGCGCATCAGCAATCCCGCGGCGCGATGCGCCCGAGTTGTGCGTGAAGCCTTCGCCCCGGAAAACAGAGGGCGCGGGGAATGCCGGGCGCCCAATGCACCCGCAGCCTCGCGTGCGAAATGTAGAAAGCACACGAGTTAGTCACCACAGGTCCACCAGAACAGCCCGGCATTCCCGCACGCAATGGTTTTAACGGGTTCCTTCGTGCTCTTGTGTCCAGAAATTCTGGCAGAATGTGCGAACGGGCGGTTCTGAGCAACCGCCCGTCGCTGGATCTGAGCCCGTTCGTGCTCGAAGGCCATAGAGCCTGCCGGGGAGCGTGGGACAGGTCCGGTGTCTTCCTCAACCCGAACAGTTGCATGGGCTTCGAGCCCGGACCGAGCAAGGAAGGGAGTTGGATGATGGCACAGAATGATCTCGTTGTCGCGGGTATCGATGTCGCCAAGGACAAGGTAGATGTTTGCATTCGCGCGCCGTCGTTGAGGCGCACGTTCGCAAGCACGGCGGAAGGTCGGCGCGAGCTGGCCTCGTGGGTCCGCCGGCAGAAGGTCGGTAAGGCGGTGATGGAGGCGAGTGGCGGCTACGAGCGCGAGTGGGCGAAGGCGCTTCGTAACGCCAAGATCGAGGTCCGGATCGTTGATCCGAAGCGGGTTCGCAGCTTCGCTCAATCGGCCGGACAACTCGCCAAGAATGACACGATCGATGCTGAGATGATTGCCTGGTTCGCCGAGACCTTTGACGAAGCTCGGAGCCAAGCCTGTGACGCGGCACGCGAGGAGCTTGTCCAGATCGTCAATGCGCGTCAGGCTCTGTTGGAACAGCAGACCCAGATGCAAAACAGGTCCGAGCACGCCGTGCCGATACCGGTGCGGAAAATGCATGAGCGGCTCTTGAAGGCGATCACCCTCGAAGTTGCCAAGCTTGAGGCTGCGATCGCAGCCCTGATCAAGGCCAGCCCGCACTTTGTCGAAACCGCCGAGATCATCGAGAGCGTGCCGGGACTTGGCAAGATCACCTCTGCCGGCCTCATCGCAGCCATGCCGGAATTGGGCCAGGTCAGCAACGAGGCTATCTCCGCCTTGCTGGGCGTCGCGCCTTACGATGACGATAGCGGTAAACGGCGGGGCGAGCGCCAGATCAAGGGTGGACGCCGCAAGGTCCGTAATCTGTTCTACATGGCTTGCCTGGGAGCTGCGACCCGGCACAACCCGGTGCTCAAGACTTTCTATCGCCGCCTCATCGCCAAGGGCAAAAAGGCAAAGGTTGCCCTGGTCGCCTGCATGCGCAAGCTGATCGTCATTCTCAACATCATGATCGCCCGCCGCGAGAAATGGGATGCCAGTCGCTACGCGGTGGGTTGACGAGCGCGCCACGCCCGCGCTCGGCATTCGGCCGAGCGCCTGCAGGCCCAACAGACCGGTGAGCGGATGGGGTCAAGGCCGCCAGCCGCCGGAGGCGGTGGCGCGCAGCGCCAGCCTTGAGCCCAGCCGATCACAGGTCTACTCAAAAAACACAGTTGCTCCCCGGTGATCGGCTTGTTGTCACCGTCGCCGGCGGATTAAGGTTTTGTCCGGCCCGGTCGGGCTTTCAAAACCTCCGCCAACTTGACGCCAGCGCCGGGGCGTCAGGACCACACGA
>JAQGKJ010000540.1 GCA_028290165.1 Bradyrhizobium sp.
GCATGATCCGGAAAAGCATGCCCTCGGGCTACGACCCGACCGGTGGGTACCGGTTTTCCGAAAAGATCATGCTCAAACAAGGAGACGAGATCATGATCTGATTCAAGGTCATGATCCAGGAGCCAAAATGAAAAAGCCGAAGATAGAATCAGAAGAACAAGCGCCGCGCAAAATCATCCGCGCCGACAAGGCGCCGACCAACGGCTACTCGCTGGTGGTGGACGGTCACTTCAAGTCGCACCACGACACGGTCGAAGCCGCCGAAGAGGCGGGCATGGCTTTGAAGAACAAGTACCAGATGCTGCAGGTGCAGGTTTACGACGCCGCGACCAAAACGCGATCGATGATCGAATGGCCGGCGCCGGTGTAGGAGCATGATCCGGAAAAGTGGAAGCCGGTTTTCCGAAAAGATCATGCTCAGACGAAAAGGCTTAAGTCCGGCGTCCGCCGCTTTGCTGGCCCGCCAGCCAGTCAGACAGCGCCGGCGCTTTTTCCTCCGACTTCGCTGATTTGCTGCGCACCTTTTTCACCGGGGCCAGACGTGGCGGCTCGGCGGCCTCGCGGGCGAGCCGCAATGCCTTCAGCTTGGCCATATTGTCGAGCACGGCTTTCGCGGCGACGTCATATTCGCTCAGGCCTGTCTTGGAATGGTTCGGCTTGTTGAAACGCGCGTCGGCGCGGTTGCGATCTTTTGTCATCTAGACCGCCTTCTTCTTGCGTTTGGCTTTGGCCTTGGGTTCGGCAGGCTTGTCGCGGTCGGCGGCTTCCTTCGCCAATCGAATCGCGCGCAGGGCCGCCGTCCGCTTTCGGATCGCGATGTCGGCAGCCGCGATTTCGGCCAGCGCCTTGATGCCTTCGGCATCCTGAGCGGCCTTTCGGTTCGCCCTGATTTCTTTCTGTTCGGCGGGGCTTTTCGGTTCGTCACTCATTAACTTGCCTCAAAATTCGCGGCACGCATCGTCGTGCGGCGGCAAGCCCAATCCTACCATGCCTCGCCGCGGGTGGGGGCACATTTAGGGGGAACCGAAGGCAAAACAGCTGCTTTTCGGGCTGAATCGGCAATCTTGGTGAAGGACACCGACGCTGCGCGGCCGGAATGGGCCGGTCGCGCAGGTTTTCGTCCCGTCAGAACGTGGCGCCGGCCTTTACCATGTAGGTTCGGCCCGGCAGCGGATAGGCGCTGAACCGGCCGTCGGTAAATGCGCTCGCGATCGCGGCTGAATGTTGATCCCGTGCGGCGAGAATGGTGAGTTTCATCGGTTTGTTTTCGATGGGCCAGTGTTCGATAGTCCTGTAAAGTTCTGCCTTGGCGCGATCGTCTGTCGCGGGCCTCTTTATGGTTTTTTCGGCCACATGAATATGGTTGAGACTCGGCGGATCGTTTCGTTTCTACCCTCGGCCACCGAGATGATATGTGCCCTGGGTCTGGGTGACCGACTGTTGGGCGTCACGCATGAATGCGACTACCCGCCTGAGATCATGGGCAAGACCATCGTTGTCCGTAACGTGCTTCCGATCGAAAGCATGAGTCAGTCGGAAATAGACTCCGCCGTAACGCAAAGATTGCGCAGCGGTCTGAGCCTCTATCAGGTCGACGAGACGCTGATGCAGGAAATCGCGCCCGATCTGGTTGTTACCCAAGACCTCTGCCAGGTCTGCGCACCGTCGGGAAACGAAGTCTCCCAGCTGTTAAAGGTGCTTCCCTCCAAGCCGCAAATCTTGTGGCTCACGCCGAAATCCCTCGAACAGATATTTGACAATTTGCGCGATCTTGGCGAGGCGACGGGCCGCTTCCAGATCGCAGAAACATTGATCGCAGAGGGTCGGGCTCGGCTTGAAAAGGTCGAGGCTGCGACGCTCGCTGCATCGTCGCGGCCCAGGGTCTTTTGCATGGAATGGATGGATCCAGTCTATTGCTGCGGCCATTGGGTTCCGGAAATGGTCCGCATCGCGGGCGGTATCGACAAGCTCGGGCGTGAGGGGGCCGATTCTGTTCGCATCGCGTGGAAAGACGTTCTGCAGTGGAGACCTGAGATATTGATCGTTATGCCGTGCGGATTTGGTTTGGAAAAGGCTGCCGAACAGGCACAACAGCTATCCGCCTACCCCGGTTGGGCTGATCTGCCGGCGGTGCGCGCCCGCCGCGTTTATGCGGTGGACGCGAACTCCTATTTCGCGCGCCCAGGACCGCGCATCGTTGAGGGAACAGAGCTCCTGGCTCATCTCCTTCACCCCGACTTGTTTGAGTGGAAAGGGTCGGCTGGCGCGTTTCGCAGCCTGGAGTGAGCCTCTGCGCCCGATTCAAGCACGAGCGCACCCCGACAGCCCATGTTCGGAGAAGGGCTGGCCACGCATGTTGCCACTTCACTTCTACTGCACCCCATAGTTGGCGACGCGGATACCGGCATAGACTCCGAGACTCGGTTGTAGAAAACCGGTCGGATTCTGGTAGTGGACGTTGAACAGATTATCGACGCGGCCGAATACCTTGACCTGATCGGTGATGACGTAGTCGGCCGCCACATTGACGACGGTGTAACCCGGTGCCAGCAGGCGCGGGATGCTGAAATCGCGACTTGCATCGATGAAGCTGCCGGTATGCAGCACGGTCGCCGACAATGTCAGCGGATCGATCGGATTCCAGATGATATTCGCACTCCATTTTTCCTTGGGCCGCCGCAACAGCTCGAGCCCGGTCATCGCATCAACGGTCCGCGTAAAGGTGTAGTCTGCACGAACCCGAACACGGTCGGTGATGGTGGCGGCCACGAAATTCTCGGTGCCCTCCGTTGTTGCCCTTCCGATGTTGACGTTGGTGCTGCTGAAAGTCGTGGGATCGACCACGCTCTGGATCAGGTCCTTGATGTCGTTGTGGAAATAAGTCGACCCAAAGCGGATCCGGTCGTTTAATAAAGGCTGTTCGAAACCGGCGTCATAGCCGACGCTTTCCTCGGGCTTCAGGTTCGGATTGGCGAAAAAGAAGAACGCCGGAAAGTTGACGAAGAGCTGGTTCAGCGTCGGCGCCTTGAAGCCGGTGCCGTAGCTTCCCTTGAGCTTGGTTTCCGTAAACGGAACGATCAGCGCGGGAGCGACACGGTAGGTCGGATGCTCGCCAAACCGGTCGTTGTCGTCCTGTCTGACGTTCTCGACCAGGAACAGGCGGTTTGCGAACTGCGATTGCAATTCGACATAGCCTGCCTTGTTGACGTTTTGAGCCGATACCGTGGATGTCTGCAACGTCTCGGTCTCATGTTCAGCGCCGATGATGACGGTGTGGTACGGCGCGAGCTGGGTGACGGTGTGCCAATCGTACTTCACCCGATCGCCGGTCGTGATCGTCGGTGCGGCATCGCCCGGTGAAATGTTATAGTTCCAGTGATTGGTGTAATTGACGCCGAAATAGTTTTTGATGCGGCCGTCGAGCACCGACCAGACGGCTTCGCCGCGCGTGAAGAGTTGATGCACTATTTGCGTGCTCTGGGCCGCGGCCGGAAAGCTCGCAAAGGTCACCGGGTCGAATGTGTCGCCGGTGAAGCGCAGGGTCGCGTCGGTGTAGCGGGCGACCGCGTTCAAGGTCAGATTTTCACTGACGTCCGCGCCGAGCTTGGTCGAATACGTCATATTGTCGTAACTATTGCCGATCGCCTTTTGCCCGGGCGGCAACAGCTCCAGCGGCGTCACCGGCACGTCGGTGGCACGGAAATGCGCAACGTTGAAAGCATAGTTGATCCGGTCTTGCGAGCCGCTCAGGCCGGCGGTCTGGTTGAACGTGCCAAACGAGCCGCCTTCGATCATTCCCGTCGCGCGTGGAGGGCCTTCGCCCTTCTTGGTAATGACCGAAATCACGCCGCCAAGCGCGTCAGCGCCATAGAGCCCGCTTTGCGGTCCTCGCAGCACCTCGATCTGCTGGATGTCCGAGGTCAATAATTGGCCGAAGTCGAACGAGCGGTTCGGGTTGCTGGGATCGCTGACGTCGATGCCGTCGATCAGGACTTTGGTGTGATTTGAGTTGGTGCCGCGCGTGAACACCGAGGTTAGCCCACCCGGACCGCCGCTTTGAACCACATTGAGCCCCGGTACCGTCGCCAGCGCATCGGGCACGGTGCGGCGCTGATCGCGCTCCATATCCTTCGCGGTGATAACCGTGACCGAATTGGCGATCTGATCGATCGGGGTCACCGTCGCGGTCGGGCTGACCACAACGGTCTGCTCCTTGCCCGGCGTACCCGATGGCTGTGTATCGGTAGGGGCTTGTTGCGCTGTGGGAATGGCGCGGCGCGATGCCGAAGGTGCTTGGGAGGCCGGCTCCGATTGGGTCCTGCTTTTGTCCGGGGGCGCCTCGACTTCAATGCTCGGGAGCAGGTTGGGAGACGCGGATTGCTGCGCCCTTGCCGCGGCAGAAAACCCCAGTGAGAGAACAGGCACGAGAAAACTTGACGCAAGCCAATTAGTACGACGCCGCGTTGCGGCTTTGATCAGGGAAGACATGGTTGGACCTCGGTATGACGTCAGTGGCACGTCACAGCGAACGAAGTCTCACCTGGGTGCTTCCGCAACCATTGGTGAAGCTAATGTCTGTACTCCCCGACCGACATCTTCGCGTG
>JAQGKJ010000565.1 GCA_028290165.1 Bradyrhizobium sp.
GTCGGACGTTTCGTTTGAAGTGAAGCCCGGCCGTTTCGTGGTGCTGGTGGGACCGAGCGGCTGCGGCAAGTCGACCCTGCTGATGATGATGGCCGGCCTGCGCCAGCAGACCTCCGGGACGATCCTGATCAACGACGCGCCGATGCCGCAGCCCGATCCGAACCGCGTCGGCGTCGTGTTCCAGGAGCCAAGCCTGTTTCCATGGCTGACGGCGGAGGAGAACGTCGAATTCCCGCTGGCCTTGCGCGGCATCGCGAAAACCGAGCGGCGTGCCAAGGCCCAGGAGGCGCTGAAGCTGGTCGGGCTCGACGGCTTCGGCAGGCGTCATCCGCACGAACTTTCCGGCGGCATGAAGCAGCGTGTCTCGATCGCGCGCGGCCTGGTCCAGGACCCGCCCGTGCTGCTGATGGACGAGCCGTTCGCGGCACTCGACGAGCAGACGCGCATGACCATGGGCGACGAATTGCTGCGGATCTGGGCGGCAACCGGGAAAACCGTCCTGTTCGTCACCCACAGCCTGACCGAGGCCGTCTATCTCGCCGACGAGGTGATCGTGATGTCGGCCCGGCCGGGCCGCATCGTCGACCATCTGACGATACCGCTGCCGCGTCCGCGCACCTACGAGATGCTCAGCGGCGATACGTTCGGGACGCTGCGCGAGCGCATCTGGCGCCATATCCGCAAATCGGCATGAGCATGGCGATGTCGTCAACAACCCTGCGACGCCTGATCGTGATCTGCCTCGTCGTGCTGTGGGAGATGCTGCCGCGCACAGGGCTGATCCCCGAATTGTTCCTGCCGTCGCTGTCATCGACGATAACCGCCGGCTGGAACGAAGCCGGCGAGTACGGTCATGCCCTGGCGGTGACGCTCTACGAGGTCGCGATCTCCATGGTGTTCGCGTGCGGCGGCGGCATCCTGGCGGGCGCCATCGTCGGCAGCCTGCCGCGCCCGCGCGTCCTGATCATGCCGATGATCTCCAGTGTCTACGCGGTGCCGCTGGTGATCCTCTATCCGGTATTCACCGTGTGGCTCGGCATCGGCTCGGAATCCAAGATCGCATTCGCGGCGATCTACGGCTTCCTGCCGACGATGCTGTCGACCGCCGCCGGCATCCAGACCATCGATCCGCAACTGGTGCTGGCCGCCCGCAGCATGGGCGCGACGCTGAGCCAGCGGCTGGTCCGCGTCATCATTCCGGCGGCAATCCCAACTGTATTATCCGGGCTGAGGATAGGCGGCGCGCTCGTCATCGTCGGCGTGGTGGTGTCCGAAATGCTGATCTCGTCGGCCGGCATCGGCTATCTGATTTCGCGCTACCGGACCATTCTCGACAGCCCGCATGTGTTCGCAGGCGTGCTGCTGGTGCTGGCGATGGCTGTCGCTTTCAACGCCGCAATCAAATGGATCGAGCGCAAAGCGGCGATCTGGCAGACCGGTACGCGGGCGGGGCAGAATGCGTCGGAGGACCTGCGCACCGGCGCCATCCAGCCGGCAACCTGAAGGGAAGAATTGATCGTGCCGACCAACAAGCCCCATGTTTCAACCATCGAGGAGAATATCGTCCAATGAAGATCGCAAGTTTCAAGATCGGCGCAGGCGCGAGCTACGGCATCGTGATGGACGCGGGCATCATCGACGCCGGACGCCGGCTGACGAATTTTCCGACGCTGAAGTCGCTGCTCACGCACGGCACCCTCGATGAGCTCAAAAAGCTGCAGGGCGAGCGGCCGGATCATGCGCTGTCGGCCGTCGAATTGCTGCCGACGGTTCCGGACCCCGACAAGATCTTCTGCATCGGCGTCAACTACGCCACGCATTTGGCGGAGAGCGGTCATCCAACGCCGCCGCATCCCATGATCTTCACCCGCTTCGCCAACAGCCAGGTCGGCGGCGGCCAGCCGATGATCCGGCCGCTCGAATCCGAGCGTTTCGATTATGAAGGCGAACTCGCCGTGGTCATCGGCAAGGGCGGCCGCCGCATTTCACGCGAGAGCGCGCTGACGCACGTCGCGGGATATGCCTGCTACAACGACGGCAGCATTCGCGACTGGCAGCGGCATACCTCGCAGTTCGTCCCCGGCAAGAATTTTGTGGGCACCGGCGGCTTCGGGCCCTGGATGGTGACGACGGAAGAAATTCCGGATGTCAGCCGGCAAAAGATCGCCACCCGCCTCAACGGCGTCGAGGTGCAGGCCGCGCCGATTTCCGATCTCGTGTTCGACGTGCCGGCGCTGATCGCCTATTGCTCGACCTTCACCGAACTCGTGCCCGGCGACGTCATCGTCACCGGCACCACCGGCGGGGTCGGCGCTTACCGCACCCCGCCGCTCTGGATGAAGGACGGCGACGTGGTCGAGGTCGAGATTTCCGGGATCGGAATTTTGCGCAATCCGGTCAAGGATGAAGTCGCCAAGGCCGTCGGCAGGGCCGCATGAACAAAGCCGCCCATCGCCGGGAAACAGCAAGAACAAGGAGAGCATCGTGAACATGCCAAAGCACCTGTTGCCGACGACGGTTGTCGGAAGCTATCCGCAGCCGGAATGGCTGGTGGACCGAGCCATGCTGTCGAAATCGGTTCCGCGCACGCGTATGCACGAGATGTGGCGGCTTCCGGCGGAGCATCTCGAGGAAGCCCAGGACGATGCGACCATTGTCGCCATCAGAGACATGGAGCGCGCCGGCATCGATATCGTGACCGACGGCGAGATCCGCAGGGAGAGCTATTCGAACCGGTTCGCGACCGCGCTTGAGGGCATCGTATCGATAATCCCGCGATCATTGTGGCGCGGTCCGGACAGCAAACGCCGGTGCCTCGCGTCGTCGGCCGCGTCCGCCGGACCGGCCCGGTCGAATTGCGGGACATGGAATTCCTTCGCCGCAACACCGACCGCGCGGCGAAGATCACATTGCCGGGCCCCTTCACCATGAGCCAGCAGGCCAAGAACGAATTCTACAAGGACGACGAGGAGCTGGCGATGGCCTTCGCCGAAGCCGTCAATGCCGAGGCGCTGGATTTGCAAAAGGCCGGCGCCGACGTCATCCAGCTCGACGAGCCCTGGGTTCGCAACAATCCCGAACTGGCAAAACGCTATGCGGTGAAGGCGATCAACCGGGCACTGCAGGGCATCACGGTGCCGACCGTGGTGCATCTGTGTTTCGGTTACGCCGCCGTCGTTCCGGGTTCGACGAAACCGGCCGGCTATTCGTTTCTGGCGGAGCTTGCCGACACTCATGCCGAACAGATTTCAATCGAAGCGGCGCAGCCGAAGCTCGATCTCGGTGTGCTGAAGGACCTGTCGTCGAAGAAGATCATGCTGGGCGTGCTCGACCTCGGAAACCCGGAGGTTGAGACGGCCGAAATCGTTGCCGACCGTATCCGGCAAGGCCTGAAATATGTCGCGGCGGAACGGCTGGTCCCGGCGCCCGACTGCGGCATGAAGTATATGCCGCGCCATATCGCCTTCGGCAAACTGAAAGCGATGTGCGACGCCGCGGCGATCGTGCGCAAGGAAATCAGCTAACGGTCGGCGCGGCCCTACCCTATCTTGAATTTGCTGTAGGCCTCGCTGGTTGCGATGATGACGTGCTCGGCGCAGCCGTTGCGGCGATGCGGATCGCTCAGCTTTTCGTAATCCGCCGACGTCATCATGTCGAGGAACGCCCCGACCGATGGATAATACACCAGCGCCAGATAGTCCCATTGGTTGCCGCGTTGTGGGCCGAGCGCGACGGCCTTGGCGTCGCCGGTCCACAACAGCGTACCGCCGCGCGCCTTGATCATCGGCACGGTCTGGGCGCTGTAGCGCAAGTAAGCGTCCCAGCCGCTGCCGTCGCCATCGAGCGCGCGATCGTGGAACCGCATCAGGTTCACCATCACGATCGGCCCCTGATGCTCCAGCTCTTTAAGGCCTTCGATATTCAACAAATCCACGGCCATGGCCGGCTCCTGGGTTGCGCGCGATAGATCAGGACATTGTAGCATTGCGGGCGTGGCACTTGTCGTCGGCTTTGAATCCGGCACAAGTGCCGTGAAGCAATGACAAATCCCGCAGCTCCGCCGCCTGCCGCCGATGCGCTCAGATGGCTCAACAACCAGCCCTATCTGCTGCTCACCCTGACCGCGCTGTTCTGGGCCGGCAATATCGTGCTGGCGCGTTACGTCGCCGGCCACGTGCCGCCGATGACGCTGTCCTGCGTCCGGTGGATCGGGGCGTTCTTCATGCTGCTGCCGTTCGCCTGGCCGCACCTCAAGCGCGACTGGCCGGCTTTGCGCGCGCATCTTCCGTTGTTGGTGATGCTCTCGGCGACGGGCTTTGCCATCAACAACGCGCTGTCCTACTGGGCGTTGCAATATACCGAGGCGCTGAACGCGCTGTTGATCCAGTCGTCCGGACCGCTGTTCGTGGCGTTGTGGTCGCTGATGCTGTTCGGCGTACGGCTGACCTGGGCGCAGCTGGCGGGCATCGCGATCTCGCTCGCGGGCGTGCTTACCATCATCCTGCGTGGCGACCTTGGCGCGCTCGCCGGCATCCAGTTCAACAAGGGAGACGTGATGTTTGCCGGTGCCCTGGTGGCGTTCGGGTTGTATTCGGCGCTAATGCCGCGGCGGCCGAAGACCCATCAGCTGTCGCTGATCTCATTTACCACCGGCTGCGGCGCGTTGCTGTTGTTGCCGCTTTCGATCTGGGAATATTCGACCGGCTTCACGCCGAAATTCGATGCCCTGACGGTCGCAACCCTGATTTACGTCGTGATCTTTCCGTCTACATTGGCCTATCTGTTTTTCAACCGCGGCATCGCGCTGATCGGACCGAACCGCGCCGCGCCGTTCTTTCACCTGGTACCGGTGTTCGGCTCGGCAATGGCGATTGTGCTGCTCGGCGAACAGCTGCGGCTGTTTCATCTGGCAGGTTACTTGCTGGTGCTCGCGGGTGTCGCGATCTCCTCGCGGCAGGCGTCGGCGGGGGTGTAATCTCTTGTCGCCGGTCTGCTGCGCCCTACCGGCTTCCGCTTTGCTTTCCGGCAGGCTAGCCTGCCCGGCGAGCAGAATGCCAAAAACGCCGAATTCGAAAAGCGGCGACAACCTCGCGTCTATGAGAAGACCGAAAATCAATCGGGAGAAGAAGGAAATGTCGAAATTCAGGGTTGTAACGCCGAAGGGCGCGAGCTTCACGGTCGCCGGCGGCGGTTATGCGTTTGAAAAAGAAGCGCTCGATCCGATCGGCGCCGAAATCGTCGAGGCGCCCGCCAATGAGGCCGAATTCATCGCCGCTGCCCGGACCGCCGATGCGATCTACGCCAAGGGCATCCCGATCTCCAAGAACATCATCGATGCCCTCGAAAACTGCAAGGTGATCACGCTCGGCAGCGTCGGCGTCGACAGCGTCGACGTCAAGGCCGCCACCGCGCGCGGAATTCCCGTCACCAACATTCCCGACACCTTCATCGAGGAAGTCGCCGACCACGCCATGATGCTGCTGCTGGCGGGATTTCGCCGCCTCGTCGAGCAGGACAAGATGGTCCGCCAGGGCCGCTGGACCGAAGGCCGCCCGGCGCTCCTGAAGATTCCGCGCCTGATGGGACAAACGCTCGGCTTCATTTCATTCGGCCGCGTGGCGCGCGCCGTGGCAAAACGCGCGGCGCCGTTCGGGCTTCGGATGATGGCCTATGATCCCTTCATTGCCGAGACGCTGATCTCCGATCACGGCGTGCTCCCCGCGACCTTGTCGGAGGTGCTTTCGCAGTCGGATTTCGTCTCGATGCATGCGCCGGCGCGGCCCGAAGTTCACCACATGCTCGGCGAAACGCATTTCAAGCAGATGAAGCCGAGCGCGATTTTCATCAACACCGGGCGCGGCGCGACCGTCAATGAGGAGGCGCTGATCAAGGCCCTGCAGGAAGGCTGGATCGCCCATGCCGCGCTCGACGTGCTGGAAAAGGAGCCGCCTTCGCATAACAATCCGATGCTGGGCATGGAGAACGTCACGCTGACCGCCCACGTCGCTTCCGCCTCCGCCCGTTTCGACGAAGCGCGCAAGCGGCGCGTCGGCTACGAGTTGTCGCTGGTCCTGCAGGGCATGTGGCCGGTGAGCTGCGTCAATCCGTCGGTGCTGCAAAATACCTCGCTACGCCGCTGGCAACCTGTCAGCATGGAGCGCGGCCCGAACAGCTGAGCAGGGCTACAGCGGCTGAAGGTCTATCCGAATGCGCCTCACGGAATGACGGTCAGCCACAAGGATCAGCTCAGCAACGATCTTCTTGCGTTCATTCGAGACAGACCAGCAAAAAGGATTCGCAACGAGCAACCCATTGATACGGAAAGCGAGGACGTCATGGAATTTTCCAGGGAAAATCTGTTGTCGCGTCGACGCTTTTGCCTCTGCTGCGTCGGTGGCGCTTATGCTGCCACGGCAGGATGGCTTACGCCGCGCGAGGCGTATGCCGAGGCGCGCGGCCTCGTCAGCCTGATCAAGGACAGTGCCGCGGTATCGCCCATTGTCACCTACAAGCTGCGAAACAATATCAGCGTCCTCGAAGGCTCCGGCGGCAACATCGCCGTGCTGACGGGTTCTGACGGCAAGGTGCTCATCGATGCCGGCATCGGCGTGTCGCGTCCTCAAATGAGCAAGGCCCTTGATGGCCTTGGCGCCGATCCGGTCACCCAGCTGGTCAATACACACTGGCACTTCGACCATGCCGACGGCAACGAATGGCTTCACGCGGCCGGTGCGAAGATCATCGCGCAAGCGAACACGCGCAAGCACCTATCGGAGGTGCAGCGCGTCGAGGATTGGGATTACAATTTTCTGCCCTTGTCATCGGGCGGCATTCCGACTGAGGTGTTCGCAAACGACCACAATTTAAGGCTCAACGGCTCGTCGATCGGCCTGAAATATTACGGGCCCGCGCATACCGACTGCGACATCGCCGTCACATTCACCGAGGCCGACATCGTCCACGTCGGCGACACCTTCTGGAACGGCATCTATCCGTTCATCGATTATTCGACCGGCGGCAGCATCGACGGCATGATCGCGGCGTCGAACGCCAATCTGGCGGCGACGACAAACGAAACCATCATCATTCCCGGTCACGGCCAGCCGGTTAGCGACAAGGCCGAGCTTCAGGAATTTCGCGATATGCTGGTCGCCATCAGAGACAACGTCGCCAAGCTCAAAATACAGGGAAGATCGCGAGAGGAGACCGTCGCGGCCAAGCCGACAGCGGCCTTCGATGCGAAATGGGGCCAGTTCGTAATCGATCCCGGCTTCTTCACCAGGCTGGTCTACGAAGGCGTCTAAGCGCCGGCGTAGCCGTCCGGAACAGCAACTTGACGAAAAGGTGCCCGCGGCGTTCTCACGCTTTGCGCGTCCTTTGAGACAGTCAAGTCGAATTGCCCTATTTGGCCGGCGGGCCGATCAGCGATCCGAGCGCGCTGATCGGCCCGAGCGGCGACAATTGGAATTCCATCAATCCTGCTTGCC
>JAQGKJ010000587.1 GCA_028290165.1 Bradyrhizobium sp.
CGGGATCGCCAATTTCATGGGCGGGCGCTTTGTCGTCACCGATGCCGTGATGCAGCCGTTCGTCCGCGAGGCCGCCAAGCGCGGGCTCGGCTATCTCGACGACGGCGCGGCGCCGCGCAGCGTCGCCCCTTCGCTGGCAGCCGGTCAGGCGATGCCTTTCGCCAGGGCCGATCTCGCCATCGACGCGGTGCCGACCGCGGTCGAAATCGACCGGGCGCTGGCTAAATTGGAAAATCTGGCGAAGGAACACGGAACCGCCGTCGGCATCGCCTCGGCGTTGCCGATTTCGATCGATCGGATCGGCGTCTGGATCAAGGCACTCGACAGCCACGGCATCATGCTTGTGCCATTGACAACCGCGATGCTGAAATCAAAATCCGGCTGAGAATAGCGGCCGCCAGATCGGCATGACCGCAAGAGGCTTCGACCGAATGGCGCGCTACGAGGACCTGCCGTATCGAACCTGCGTCGGGATGATGCTGATCAACGCAGCCGGGCTGGTCTTCATCGGGCGGCGCGCCGGCGGCATCGAACATGTCGACGAATCCCACGTCTGGCAGATGCCGCAGGGCGGTGTCGATCCCGGCGAGGATACTTGGGCGGCCGCCAAGCGAGAACTCTACGAGGAAACCAGCGTCCGGTCGGTCGAAAAACTCGGCGAAGTCGCGGACTGGCTGATCTACGACATTCCGCGCACGGTGGCGGGGCGCACCTGGAAGGGCCGCTATCGCGGCCAGCGGCAGAAATGGTACGCGGTCCGCTTCACCGGCAAGGACGACGAGATCAATGTCGCGAGCCCCGGCGGCGGCCACAAGGCGGAGTTCGTGAGCTGGCGCTGGGAGCCGATGAGGAATCTCCCTGAGCTAATCGTTCCGTTCAAGCGCCCGGTCTATGAGCGCGTGGTGAAGGAATTTTCCAGGCTTGCGGGCAGTTAGGGTGACCCTGTCATTTCGGGGCATGCGAAGCATGAACCCGGAACCTCGAGATTCCGGATTCGCGCGGAGCCTGTCATCGGGCCGGCTTGGCGCGGACTCCTTGGCGCGCCCCGGAATGACAAGCAGGAAGTCAATGCCAGAGACAAAACCCTACCGTCCCAATGTCGGGATCGCGCTGTTCAACGCGTCGGGCCAGGTCCTGATCGGGCGGCGTTTTCGGGACGATGGACCGGAGATCGTTCTCCCGGGCCTGGAGTGGCAGATGCCGCAGGGCGGCATCGACGCAGAAGAAAATCCGCGCGATGCGGTGATGCGCGAACTCTGGGAAGAGACCGGGGTGACGAGCGCCATCTATCTCGACGAGACCGACTGGCTGACCTACGAGTTTCCACCCTTCGCCGGGCCGTCGTCGCATCGGCTGGCGAAATTCCGCGGCAAGCGCCAGAAATGGTTCGCGCTACGATTCTCCTGCTCCGATGACGAGATCGATCCGCTGACGCCGCGCAACGGCCAGCCGGCGGAATTTGATCGATGGCGATGGGAGCGGCTCGACCGCGTCGCCGATCTCGTGGTGCCGTTTCGGCGCGACGTCTATCGGACGGTGGCGCAGCGCTTTGCGAGATTCGCAAAGTGACTCAGTTCGGCCCGACCGCAAACGGGCCGATCGCGATGACATGGCAATCGCTGTCGTGCTTGACGCAGTTGCCCAGGGGCCTCGTTGACTGCATCCTGTTCGTTGCGCGCTTTCAGCGCCAGCCCCGGGCGGCCGGCCGCGCCGACGGCGATCGCATTCCATCCCGATGACGCATCCGCGAGCTTGCGCGCCACATTGTCCCTCGCATCCGAGGCAATCGAGGGGTGCCGGTCGGCCCGAAAGAAGCCGATGGCCCTCAAGGTCGTCGGCACCGGAACGACGAAGTTGTCGTCGGCGGCCACGATCATGCAGGGAACGCCGACGACGGCGCCGCAGGTTTCCAGGATTCGGCGGGTCGATTCCTCGACGTTTCCGAGCCGACATTGAAGAAGAACGCTCCTCCGGGTCCAATTGCGACCGATTTGCTTTTGTGACTCGCTGAATAGGCGCTCTCGAGCCTGGCTTTTCCGGGGTCACGCACAATCGGCACATTCTTGGCCACGAATGGCCGCTCGGTTAACGGGTCGCGCCTGATCCAAGGCAGTGGCGGCATCGGCGGGCGGCCGTGCGGGTAGACCAAGGCGTTGCCGACGGCGTAAATCTCGCATTTTCGCGGCGACTGCGTGGCGTCCGAGCGTTTCTGACATTGCTCAAGCGCGGCATTTTTCGCGGCTTCTTCGTTCTGCTGACCGACGACGAAGGAAAAGGTCCCGTTGGCGTTGAGGGCGAGGGCCTTGTAATCTGCCCCGGGCCTATACTCGTTCGCGAAACTGAGACGGGCCCGATCGGGGACAAAGGGCACGGTCTCGGCCGCAAACTTTTCGCTTGATGGGATCGGCGACGGGGAAGGCGCGGGCGGTGGCGCAGCATTTGCCGAGGTTGGCGCTGGGGCCGGCGTTGCCGAGGGCGAAGGCGACGGAGCCGAGTTGTTGCTGGCCGAGGACACGACTTTCGTGACGCCCGGCAACTCCAGCTTGGTAAAATACAAAAACCCGCCGACGCCGATGGCCGCGAGACTCACGATCGCCACCACCGCAGGCCACATCCAGTTCGGAGGCGCCGCGGGCTTGAGCGGGGGCGGCTTCTTCAATTGCGGCG
>JAQGKJ010000620.1 GCA_028290165.1 Bradyrhizobium sp.
CGGGATCGACCCAGGCGCCATCGATGTAGAATTGCATGCGGTTGACCATCGTGAACCTCTTGATTGGGGGCAATGGATGAGGGAACGGAACGTTCGGCAAGCATCCTTGCACGAAAGCCCGGTAAATTGAACCCGCCATCTGCGGGATGCCGCACTGCGGCGGACGCTGCATATAAAATCAGGGCGTGAGGGAAGCAAGACGGCGGCTGTCATTTGTGCGTGTGGAGCGTCCCCCACCCCTCCGCAAGCGGAGACGCGGAAGGAAGAAAGGATACTCGCAAGTACGGCTGAAAACCTCTTGCCGCACGTCAACTCGTTTACAAGTTACTTTAAGTGCGTTGGCGCCGCCACCCGCCACAAAACACGCTGAGCTCCCTCTCCCGCTCTTTGCGGGGAGGGTTGGGGTGGGGCGCCCGCTTGCTCCGATGAGCGTTACCGTCACACCGCCATCTTGCGATGCCGGACCGGCGCGCCGGCGGTCAGGCTTTCGGCAGCGTCGATGATGGCATTGGCGTCGATGCCGTAGTGGCGGTAGAGGTCGTCGATGGTGCCGGTCTGCCCGAAATGCTCGACGCCCAGCGCCTCGACCCGATGTCCGCGCACGCTGCCGAGCCAGCCGAGCGCGGCCGGATGGCCGTCGATCACGGTGACGATGCCGCAGTCGCGCGGCAGCGGCGCCAGCAGTTTTTCGATGTGGCTGAGATGGGCCACGCCGCGGCGGTCGCGCCGCAGTTGTCGCGCCGCAGTCCACCCCCCATGCAGCCGGTCGGCGGAGGTGATCGCAAGCAGGCCAACATCCCGGCGGCTTTCGCCGATAAACCCGACCGCCTCGATCGCCTCGACCGCGACCGCACCGGTATAGGCGATGACGGCTTCACAGTTCTCGCCGGGTTTGCGCAGCCAATAAGCGCCGTCGATGATGCCCTTTTGCAAGTCCGGCGTCATCATCCGCTGCGGCTGCTCGATGGTGCGGGTCGAAAGCCTCAGGTAAACCGAGCCGCCCTCGCCGCCTTCGCCCTGCATGTGCCGGACTCCCCAGCCCATGATGACCGCAAGCTCATCGACAAAGGCCGGTTCGAACGAGGCCAGCCCATCCTGCGCCATCCCGATCAGGGGCGTCGCGATCGACTGATGCGCGCCGCCCTCCGGCGCCAGCGTAATGCCGGACGGCGTCGCCGCCACCATGAAGCGCGCATCCTGGTAGCAGGCATAGTTCAGCGCATCGAGGCCACGCTCGATGAAGGGATCGTACAGGGTCGCGACCGGCAGCAATCGTTCGCCGTTGATGTGATGCGACAGCCCGAGCGCCGACATCAGGATGAACAGGTTCATCTCGGCAATGCCGAGTTCGATGTGCTGGCCTTTTGGCGAGAAATCCCAGTTGAAGGTCGAGGGTATTTTTTCACTGCGGAACAGATCGGCCTTCTCGGCGCGCGCGAACAGTCCGCGCCGGTTGACCCAGGCGCCGAGATTGGTCGACACCGTGACGTCGGGAGACGCAGTGACGATGCGTGAGGCCAGCTCAGTGTCGCCACGCGCGAGTTCGTTGAGCACGAGCCCAAAACCTTGTTGCGTGGACATCTGCGGCGCCGGCTTGAAGGCAAGCCGCTCGGGAACTTCGATCACAGGCGCGCTCAGGCGGCGCGCGCCATCGCGGTTGAACGGCACGTCCGCGAGAAATGCCTCCAGCGCCGCAGGCGCCTCGGAGAGCCCCTCGAATTTTTCCCATTCATGGCCCGCCCGGATGTTCTGGGCGCGGCGCCATTTCTCCATCTGCGCGACCGTCATCAATCCCGCATGGTTGTCCTTGTGGCCCTGGAACGGCAGGCCGACGCCCTTGATGGTGTAGGCGATGAAGCAGACCGGGCGGTCGTGGTCGATGGATTCAAACGCCTCAATCATGCTGGCCATATCGTGGCCGCCGAGATTGGACATCAGCGCCAGCAGTTCGTCATCACTGCGCCGGCCGATCAGTTGCGACACCGCACCTTGATCGCCGATATCGTCTTGAAGATGTTTTCGGAACGCCGCACCGCCCTGGAAGCACAATGCCGCGTACATCGCGTTCGGGCAGGCGTCGATCCAGCGTTTTAGCGCTTCGCCGCCGGGCTCGGCGAAGGCGCTGCGCATCAGCCGGCCGTATTTCACGATCACCACGTCCCAGCCGAAATTGCGGAACATGGACTCGAATTTCTCCCACAGCCCTTCGCGCACCACCGCATCGAGACTCTGGCGGTTGTAGTCGACCACCCACCAGGTGTTGCGCAGGCCGTGCTTCCACCCCTCCTGCAGCGCCTCGAAGATATTGCCCTCGTCCATCTCGGCGTCGCCAACGAGCGCGATCATCCGTCCCTCGCGCCGGTCCTTCATCCAGCCATGCGCCTTGACGTAATCCTGCACCAGCGAGGCGAACAACGTCTGGGCGACGCCGAGGCCCACCGAGCCGGTCGAGAAATCGACGTCGTCGGTATCCTTGGTGCGCGACGGATAGGACTGCGCGCCC
>JAQGKJ010000629.1 GCA_028290165.1 Bradyrhizobium sp.
GCAACGCGGGCAGTTTTCTTGCGCAGGATGTCTCCGACTTGCATCGCAACCTCCTTCAGATGAGCCGCAGGACGTCTCCAGTCCTGATTAGAGTGGTATACATTATGCCAATTGTCAATTTAATATCCGAGAAAATCCGCCATGTTCGGAGGCCAAAAAGCGGCAGGAATATTGACGTTTTTACCGCCTTGGCGCGCGCGGGGGGCAGGCTCGCTCAGGTTGAAAGAGGCAAAACACCGGATCGGATTTTGCGTTCCGGGTTTGTGGTGCAAAAAAAGAGGCGCACCGGGGTGCGCCTCTTTTGATTGATCCGAAAGCTTGCCGTCAGGCGGCTCTGACGTCGTGCGCCCTTGCTTCCGAGGTGGCTTCGTTACCGAGGATAAAGGCCCGTCGCATCGGCTTGATCACAAACAGCGCCAGCAACGCCGCGGTGGCGTTGAGCGCCACGACGATCGCGAACACGGCCTGCCAGCCGTAACTGGCAGCGACGATGCTCGCAATCGGCACCAGCAATGAGGCCGTCCCTTTCGCCGTGTACAGCATGCCGTTGTTGGTGGTGGCGTACTTCACCCCGAATGTATCGCCTGATGTCGCCGGGAACAGGCTATAGATCTCGCCGAACACGCCGAAATAAACGGCGGTCGCCAGCACGAACACGATCGGAATGTGACCATACACCGACAGGGTCAGCACCATCAGGGCGGCGGTCCCGAACGCGATGAACATCGTATTTTCGCGGCCGATATTGTCGGAGACCCAGCCAAAGAACGGACGGCCGAAACCGTCGAAGATCCGGTCGAGCGAAATCGCAAACGTCAACGCCGCCATCTGGAAGCCGAGAATGGCGACGGGTTCGTTGGCGATTTTGAAATCTTTCGCGATCGGGGCGATCTGCGCCGCGGTCATCAGGCCACCGGCGGCGACCATCACGAACACCAGGTACATGACCCAGAAAATCGGGCTGCGCAGCACCTGCGGCGGGGTGAAGTCGACCTTGGTTTGCGGCAGGTTGAGTTGCTTCTTTTTCGCGGGCATCACCCGCGACGGCTTGCGCAGGAAAAACGCCAGCAGACAGACGATCACGCCTTGTCCGACGCCGAACGTGAGGAACGCGGATTGGTAGCCGCTCGCCGCAATCATGTTGGCGATCGGGACCACGGTCATCGCGGCGCCCGCGCCGAAACCGGCAGCGGTGGCGCCCGCGGCCAGGCCGCGGTGGTCGGGAAACCATTTCAGCGCATTGCCGACGCAGGTTCCATATACCGCGCCGGCGCCGATACCGGAGACGATCGCGGCAAGATAAAGCAGGACCAGCGAGTCAGCGTAGGAGTTGAGCACCCAAGCGATGGCGATCATCACCCCGCCAAACGCGATAACGATGCTCGGTCCGTATTTATCGACGAACCACGCCTCGACCGGGACCAGCCAGGTTTCGGTCACCACGAACAGCGTAAAGGCCAACTGGATCGCGGGGCGGCCCCAGTGATATTTCGCGTCGATCGGATCGACGAACAGCGTCCAGCCGTATTGCAGGTTTGCGATCATCGCCATGCAGACGACGCCCATCGCAAGTTGTAGCCAACGGAAGTAGGGGGCTTCGGGCCGAGCTGTGGCTTGTGTAATGGCAGTCATGTGTCCTCCTGGCGCGCTTTCTCAATTGTGACCTATCGTCGCAAATGTTGTGACTTATCGTCGCAAGCGTCGCTTGTCGGGACCTTGGTATATTATATTCCAAGATGCAAGACCATCTTAAGTCCAGTGCTGCATCTATGCGAATTTGGCAGAGTTGCAGCCGCAAACGCCGCCCCGTCGCGCCGGGGTGCGCGGGACGGCTTTTCAGCCCGTTGAAATATCGAGAGAAAAAAGCGCCCGGGCCCCCAAGGCCGAGCGCTTCAATTGAACTAGAGCGTTTTCAAGCGAAGTGGAAACCGGTTCGCGTTAAGAAAACGCGTCAAATCAAGAACCTAGAGCCCGTTTCGATTCCATCGAAACGGAAAAGGCTCTAGCGATGCCGCCTATGACCGCGCTTCCGCAACCACCTTCTTGCGCCACGGCTTTAGAACGGCGATGGCGAGCAGCGACGCTAGAATATTCGCGCCGGCCGCGATGACGAACACCCGGTCCCAGGTTCCCGAAGTCTGCTGCATGTAGTTCGCGACGGGCACCAGCAGGGCCGCGGTACCCTTTGCGGTATAGAGCAGCCCGGCATTCGTGGTCGCGAACTTCGAGCCGAAGGTGTCGGTGCAGGTCGATGGGAATAGTGAGTAGATCTCGCCCCAGGCGAAGAACACCAATCCGGACAGCACCACGAACCAGACGGGATCGTGGCCCAGCATATAGAGCGCCCAGATACCGATGCCTTCGATGCCGAAGGCAATGAACATAGTATTCTCGCGGCCGATCATGTCCGAGATCCAGCCGAAGCAAGGCCGTGTCAGACCATTCAGGATACGGTCGATGGTCGCAGCGAACGTCACTGCGGTCATCGTCATCGCCATAAGGGTGACCGGCACGTTGTCGACTTTCCAGTCAACGGCGATC
>JAQGKJ010000665.1 GCA_028290165.1 Bradyrhizobium sp.
CCAGCCGCCGGCCATGTCCATCGCCGCGCGCCGGATCAGGCACATGGTGCCGTGAACGATGATGGCGTTGGCCTCGTTGCGCTGGACCATGCCGATGTCGAAGAACCCGGCATATTCGCCGTTCATGACGTAGTGCATCAACGACCGGTCGCCGTCGCGATGGTCCTGCGGTGCCTGCACCAGGCCAACGCGGGGATCGGCGAACACCGGCACCAGGTCCTTCAGCCAATCCGGTTGCACGACATAGTCGGCGTCGATGATGCCGATGATTTCGGCGTCGACGGCGGTCCGGTCCATGGCGATGCGCAACGCGCCGGCCTTGAAGCCTTGCACCTTCTCGGCGTTGATGAACTTGAAGCGCTCGCCAAGCGCGCGGCAGTGATCCTGGATCGGTTGCCAGAATGCGGGATCGGGGGTGTTGTTGATGATGACAACGCATTCGAAATTCGGGTAATCCAGCCGCGCCACCGCATCGAGCGTCTGTTTCAGCATCTCGGGCGGCTCGAAATACGCCGGCACATGGATCGAGACTTTCGGGAAAGTCACGCTCTCGCCCATGGTGGCGGGCGCAACGGCCTCGCCTTTCACGATCAGCCGGCGCGGCTTTCGGCCGAAGGCAACGGCGGCGATCTCCTCGATCCGCGCCATCGCGATCAGCACCAGCGGGATCAAGAGCATCAATCCGAGCGTAAGCGCGAAGGCCGAGCCGAACACGAAATAATGCCCGTTCCAATACGCGAACACGGTCGCGACCCAGGCGCCGACCCCGTTCGCTGCCGTCGACAGCAGCAGCGACTGCATCACGGTCGCTTCGGCGAGCCCCAGGATCGGCAGCGACATCAGGACGCCGACCAGAAGTGCAATGGCCGCAAGCTTCCAGTAGTCCGGGTTTACGATCGGTCCGGTCCATGAAAATTTTGGCTCGCGCGCGGCATTTAAAATGCCCCAATAGGGGCCGACACCACCTTCAAAGAACTTCCAGGGCTGATCGACCGCTTCGACGATGTTGTATTCCATGCCGATCGCTTCGGCGCGGGTGACGAAGTTGCGCAGCACGGAGGCCTGCTCGAACGGGCCGGGCTCGGCATTCCGCAAATTGTAGCCGGCGCTCGGCCAGCCGAATTCGGCGATCACGATCCGCTTGCCGGGAAACTGGTCGCGCAGCAGCTGATACATCGACACCGCCTGATCGACCGCCTGCTTGTCGGTGAAGTTTTCCCAATAGGGCAGGACGTGCGCGGCGATGAAATCGACGGAGTAGGCAAGCTGCGGAAAGTCACGCCAGATGTTCCAGATTTCACCCGTCGTTACCGGAACATTGACGGACTTCTTCACCCCCATGATCAGTTCGATCAGGTCGTCGACCTTCTGCTCGCCGCGATAGATCGTCTCGTTGCCGACGACGACCCCGATCACGTTGCTGTTGTGCCTCGCGAGATTGATCGCCGCATCGATTTCGCGCTCGTTGCGCTCGACGTTCTTGTCGATCCAGGCGCCGACCGTGACCTTGAGGCCGAATTCTGCGGCGATGGGGGGAACCAGTTCGACGCCGCCGGTCGATGAATAGAGCCGGATCGCCTTGGTCAGCGTCGCGAGTTTTTTCATATCGGCGCGGATTTTCTCCGCGCTCGGTATGTTGTCGACGTCGGGATGCGCTGTTCCCTCGAACGGGGCATAGGACACGCTCGGCAGGATGCCGCGGAAATCGGGCGCCTGCTGCTTTTCCTGGAAAATGCCCCACAGCGCAGCGTGGGCTGCGGTAACAAACAACAGAACGGCGACGACGGCGCGCATCGCGACTAAACCATACGGGGCCTGCAGTTAGGTAAAGCGAACCCGTCCCCTAGGTTCGGCCGACACGGCATTTCGAGGATATCTCTGCCACGCCATTTAACAACTGGTATGACGCCATGGCGTTTTAAGGGCGCATGGAGTCAAATAGTCAAATATTGCAGTCGTTCCCGGCGCACCTGCGGCTATTTTGTTGGCGCGGCGGGGGCTGCTGCGGGCGGCGGCGTGGCAGGAGCCGCAGGCGCGGCACCGGCGGTCGAGGGCGTTGGCGCAGGGGTGGCGGCCGCGGCGGCCTGCGGTTGCGCGGCCGGATTGATCCAGCATGCATGAATGCGGTCGCCGAGGCTCTTTGGCACCTTGTCGTCGATCTGCGAGCCGAACCGGGTCAGGCAGCGAAACGCGGCCTGGACGTGTCCGCCCGGACAGCCGAACCGGTCATAGAGATCGAGGTGGCGGAAGGCGGTGTCGAGATCGTCCCGCCACATCAGGCTCACCACGCGACGGCCGAGCCAGACGCATTCCGGGTTCCCGGCGGGGCCGTTAATGGCCTGAGAGGCTTCGACGAATTCGTCGGTCTTGCGCTGGCTGTCCTTGGCGGCATCGGGCGAATTGGCAGCGGGCGGTTTGCCCTGTTCCTGGGAGGCGGGGCCCCCGCTCTGGGCGGCCGCGCTTCCGATTCCGATCAGGAGAGCAAGGCCGGGAATGGCGAGATGGCGCAAAACCGCATGTTGAAGCTGAAGCACACCTCGACGCATAAATTCCCCGATTGTTTCCTGCCCGCGGCCAGCCAAGACGAGCTGGTTTGCGCACTGGTTTGATGCCGTTCAAATAGGTCTCCAATGCGGCGGAGACGGCTAGCGGAATCCCATGACGGACATTTCGGATTTTGTCCAGCAAAGTCACAACTTTATCGCGTTGTGGTAAAGCTGTCGCGCGGCAAGACGCGCGATTGCGCATATCCTGCTCTTGGCAGACGGCCGGTGACCGGCTAATCGACGGTCCCCCGCCCGGAAGGATGGAACCGATTTCTCTTCGTACGCCGCTGGCACTTCTCCTGATATCCTTGGGTGCGATTGCTGCCGTGTGGTGGTGGCTGGCCACGCCTATCAACCTGGCGCGGGCGCCGATCGATCCCAACGCCAAGCTCCAGTGCGTGTCCTATGCGCCGTTCCGCGACGAGCAGACGCCGCTGCTCTTGACCACGCATATTCCCTCCGAGCAAATCGCCCTCGATCTGGCGCAACTCGCCACAATATCCGACTGCGTGCGGACCTATTCGATCGAAAACGGCCTCGACCAGGTGCCCGCGCTTGCCGCCAAAGCAGGACTGAAAGTCATCCTTGGGATATGGCTCGGCAGCAACCGGCTGAAGAACCTCGCCCAGATTGCGACCGCGGTGAACCTCACCAAGCAATATCCCGGCGTCATCACCGCCGTGGTCGTCGGCAACGAGGTGTTGTTGCGCGGCGAGATGACGACGTCCGACCTCGCCGCCATCATCCGCTCGGTCAAATCCCAGATCACCGTTCCCGTCACCTATGCCGATGTCTGGGAATATTGGCTGCGCAACCGCGAAATCTATGAGGCGGTGGATTTTGTCACCATCCATATCCTCCCTTACTGGGAAGATTTTCCGATCCGCGCCAAACATGCCGCCGGCCATGTCGACGCCATTCGCAAGCGGATGGCGGTGGCATTTCCCGGCAAGGAAATCCTGATCGGCGAAACCGGCTGGCCGAGCGCGGGGCGGATGCGCGACGGCGCGCTGCCGTCGCGGACCAATCAGGCCCGGGTGGTATCGGAAATCCTCGGTCTGGCGAAGCGGGAAAACTTTCGCGTCAACCTGATCGAAGCCTATGACCAGCCCTGGAAACGCCAGCTCGAGGGCACAGTCGGCGGATATTGGGGCCTGTTCGATTCGGTGCAGCGGGCGGTGAAATACCCGCCCGGCGTTGCCATCAGCAATTTTCCGCTCTGGAAGCTGCAGATGGGATGCGGCATGGCCCTGAGCATTTTCGTATTCGCCGCGGCGTGGCTGACGCTGCGCCGGCGGCCATGGACGCCGCGGCTGGCATCCTGGGTCGCGGTCGGAATTTCCGCGACCACAGCGGGCGTCCTGTTGGGCGTTGCCGCCGACAAGATGTTTTATGAAAGCTACGGCATCGGCGGCTGGCTTGGATGGGGCGCGTTGCTGACGGCTGCGATCGCTTCGCCCTTGCTGTGCGCCAATGCAGTGATGTCGGGGCGATCGCTGCCGACATTTCTTGAACTGTTGGGACCCCGCGACGCGAGGACCGGATCGGTCCTCGCCATGATCCTCGGCGCGGCGCTGGTCGTGACCACATTGATCGGCAGCGAGACCGCGCTCGGCTTCGTGTTCGACCCGCGCTACAAGGATTTTCCGTTTGCCGCGCTGACCATGGCGGTGGTGCCGTTTTCGACCCTGATGCTGCTGAACCGGCCTCAGACAGGCGTGCGCCCGATCGCCGAAGCGGTATTTGCCGGCCTGTTGGCGGGAGCTGCGCTTTATACCGGCTTCAACGAGGGCGCCGACAACTGGCAGTCGCTGTGGACCTGCGCGGTATATCTTCTGTTCGCGGCTACGCTGTGGCGGGCGCGGGCCGTGCAAATCCCAAAATAAGCAGGCCGATCGCGATACCCGACAGGCCGATATTGTAGAGCACGATCCCGAATCCGGCGGCGATCAGGCCGAGCGTCAGCAAAACAATCGACGGCCGGATGATGTGAAGCGTCGCGATGACAAGCGCAACGACGCCGAATACCGAATTGCGAAACAGGTACGTGGCCAACAGCCGGGTCTTGCACAGCATGGTTTGCAGGCCGGCGTCGCACGCCAGTGCAACCGTCGAGAATTCGACCGCGAGATAGCGCAAATAGAGCGCGTAACCGACGGTCAGGAAGCCGACGACCAGCAGAAATTGTACCTGGTAGGGCGTCAGCCGAAACGGAGTTTTTTTCACGACAGCATTTTCCGGCGAAGTGGAAACCGGTTAGCCGCAACAGCATGCGTCCAACCCAACACGCCGAATATGGTCGGGATTGCGAGGCGGGACAACCCGGCGCGGGCGGCGAGATCGACAAACT
>JAQGKJ010000668.1 GCA_028290165.1 Bradyrhizobium sp.
AGCCGGCCGCCCGCATGTTCGAGCCTTCGGCTCCGATTACTTCATCGCGTCGTAGATCGCGAAGCTGTAGGCGCCTTCCGGCTTCTTGGTAATGACGGGATCCGATCCGCCCGACATCAGGGTCGCACCCGTGCGGTCGTAATCCTTGACGTCCAGCTTGCCGTCGGCAGAACCGAGCAGCTTGCCGACTTCGCCCATCATCCGCTTCTGGTCTTTTTCGGTCTTCGCACCGGTGGTGTCGCCGGCCAGGATGATCTTCACGGCCTCATCCGGATGGTTCTTGGCGTAGTCCCAGCCCTTCATCGAGGCCTTGACGAATTTCGCCATCTTGGCCACGAACGCCGGGTCCTTCAGATTCTTTTCCAATACCCAGAGACCGTCTTCCAGGGTAGCAACGCCCTCGTCCTCATACTTGAAGACGACCAGCTGGCTCGGCTTGTAGCCGCCGTCGATCACCTGCCAATACTCGTTGTAGGTCATGGTCGAGACGCAGTCGGCCTGCTTCTGCAGGAGCGGATCGACGTTGAAGCCCTGCTTGATGATCTTGATGCCGCCGGGCGAGCCGTCGGTCTTGTAGCCGAGCTTCGACATCCAGGACAGGAACGGATACTCGTTGCCGCCGTACCAGATGCCGAGCGTCTTGCCCTTGAAGTCGGCGGGTTTCTTGATGCCGGTCTCGGCGCGGCAGGTCAGTTCCAGGCCGGACTTCTTGAAGGTCTGGGAGATATTGACCAGCGGCACGCCCTTCTCGCGCGAGGCCAGCGCCGACGGCATCCAGTCGACCACGACGTCGGCGCCGCCGCCGGCAATCACCTGCGGAGGCGCGACGTCCGGACCGCCCGGCTTGATGGTGACGTTGAGGCCGGCTTCTTTATAGAAGCCCTTATCCTTGGCGACAAAGTAACCGGCGAACTGGGCCTGCGCGACCCATTTCAGCTGGATGGTGACGGGGTCCGCCGCTTGCGCCGTCGCGAGCGACAAACCCATTGTCATGCCCGCTGCGAGTGCCACTATCTTCTTCATTCGATACTCCGAAGCTCTTAAGAACCCGCCGAGTCAGGTTCGATAGGATGGATGCCAAAAAGTGGTCGCGCGCTCGGCGAGCGCGACAAGTCCGTAGAAAGCCATGCCCGCGATCGCGGCGAGGGCGATTTCCGCCCACACCATGTCGATCGCCATTCGTCCCGCTTCCGTCGAGATGCGAAAGCCGATGCCCTGTGTCGGTGTTCCGAAGAATTCGGCGACGATGGCGCCGATCAGCGCAAGCGTAGCATTGATCTTCAAGGCGTTGAAAATAAACGGCAACGCCGCCGGCAGATAGAGTTTTGTCAGGGTCTGGCGGTGATCGGCGCCGTAGGATCGCATCAGGTCGCGCTCCATGTGCCCGGATGCCGACAGGCCGGCGAGCGTGTTCACCAGCATCGGGAAGAAGGTCACGAGCGCGACGACGGCGGCCTTCGACGGCCAGTCGAAGCCGAACCACATCACCATGATCGGCGCCACGCCGACCAGCGGCAATGCCGAAAAGAAGTTGCCGAGCGGAAGCAGGCCGCGGCCCAGAAACGCAAAGCGCTGCGCGACGATGGCGACCAATAGCCCGGCGCCACAGCCGATGACGTAGCCGATGAGCACGCCGCGAACGAAGGTCTGGACGAAATCCCCGCCCAGCGTCGGCAATGAGGCGGCGAACCTCGCCGCCGCCTTGCTCGGCGCCGGCATGATGACCGGCGATACGCCGAAGCCGCGCACCAGGACTTCCCAGAGATAAAACACCACCGCCCCGAACAGCAGCGGAATGGCGAGATCGAGGGCACGACGCGCACCTTGCGCGCGCGATCGCATGGTCGCGAGCTGCATCACGCAAAGCGCTGCGGCGAGCCAGACCGCGAGCACCATCGCCCAGAAGCCCGCCGCGGCTGACCCGGCGATATCAGGGTCGCTCAGCAGCGCCAGCGTCGTCACCGCCCCACACAGGCCTCCCGCCAAGCCAAGCGCGATGGCCCGCGATCCGCCGGCCCACGCGCTGGCCGCAAACAGCACGCTTGCTGCGAGCGTCAATGCCAACAAGACCGGCCGCGCCGGAAGAATGTTGACCGCCTCGCTCGAGAGCGGCAAGGCCAGCGCCGCCAGCATGCCCGCCGCGGCAAGGATGAATCCCAATCTGAGCCTGCGCGGATTCATGGCCGCGCTCCCATCCGCAAGCCGACTATTTTTTCTGCCAGGTCCACCAGCCCGATCAGGCCCGAGGCGAGGATCGCAGACGCCAGCAGTGCAGCCCAGATCTGGATGGTCTGGCCGTAATAGGAGCCCGCCAGCAGCCGGGCGCCGATGCCGGCCTCGCCTCCGGTTGGCAGCTCAGCCACGATCGCACCGATCAGCGAGATCGTGATCGCGACCTTGAGGCTCGCAAAGAGGAAGGGCACCGCCGACGGCCAGCGCAATTTTGCAAGCACCTGCCGCGGTGTCGCCGACCAGGTCCGCATCAGATCGAGCTGCATCGGATCGGGCGCCGTAAAACCCTTCACCATCCCGATCGTGATCGGGAAGAAGCACAGATAGGCCGAAATGATCGACTTCGGCAGCAACCCCTGCAACCCCATCGCGCCGAGCACCACGACGAAGATCGGCGCCAGCGCCAGGATGGGGACCATCTGCGAGCAGATGATCCAGGGCAACAGGCTTTTCTCCAGCACGCGGCTGTGCACGATCATCAGCGCCAGACCGATCCCGAGCAGCGCGCCGAGCGCGAAGCCGAGCAGCGTCGCCGACAACGTCACGGCGGAATGATAGACAAGGCTGCGCGGCGCGGTCGGCGCATAGCCGAAGACCGAGTCGGTGAAGACCGCGATCACCTGATGCGGCGCCGGCAGCAGCGGCCGCTCCGCGCTCATGGTGCCCTCGATCAATTCGGAGACGGTGTAAGGCGTCTCCTCCCGCTCAAAACCGTCGCGCACCAGCCTGAGGTTCATCAGCACCGCAGCGACATACCAGATCGCAATCAGCGCCAGCACGATCGTGACAATCGGCGCGTAGCGCTCGACCAGCGGATGACGCCGCAGCGAGCCGGCACCCGACACACCCAGCGTGAGCGCGCTACTCGTCATCGGAATGTCCCGCGCGCAGGCCGACGCGCACGCGCTGCGCGATCTTCAGAAATTCCGGCGTCTCGCGAATCTCCAGGGTGCGCTGGCGTGGAAAGTTGCAATCGATGATGTCGATGATCCGCCCGGGCCGCGGCGACATCACCACGATCTTGGTCGACAGGAACACCGCTTCCGGTATCGAGTGAGTCACGAACAGGACCGTCTTGCCGGACTTGTCCCATAATAGCAGCAGCTCCTCGTTGAGATGGTCGCGGACGATCTCGTCGAGCGCGCCGAACGGCTCGTCCATCAGCAACAGCGCCGGATCGAACGACAGCGCGCGCGCGATCGACACCCGCTGCTGCATGCCGCCGGACAATTGCCAGGGAAATTTGCGCTCGAAGCCGGTGAGATTGACCAGAGCCAGATAACGCGCCGCGCGCTGCTGCTGCTCGCTATCGGAAAAACCCATGATCTCCAGCGGCAGT